>CAZMZA010000245.1:0-1529 GCA_964570635.1 uncultured Dehalococcoidales bacterium | reverse complement strand
GCTCAGGCCCTTTGTGTGGCACGATAGTCCCTTCCGCTGGGCGATATGATGTCGCCGCCAAGTCCCCCCTCACCGGCATCATTGGTGTCAGTAACGGGGGAGGCTTTTTCGGCCCCGAACTGAAATGGGCTGGATATGACCTTATTGTAGTTCGAGGCCAATCAGATAAGCCGGTATATCTATGGATTGACGACGATGATGTTGAGATAAGGGACGCCAGTCACCTCTGGGGAAAGGATAACTGGGTGACCGATGAGATGATTCGTGATGAGCTTGGCGACCCTGAGATTAAGGCAGTAAAGATAGGTCCGGCTGGAGAGAACCTGTGTTTTTCGTCATGCATAATAAGCGATACGGGTCGAGCCGCCGGTAAGTGCTCGATTGGTGCCGTTTGGGGTTCAAAGAAGCTGAAGGCAATAGCTGCCCGCGGGACTAAAGGTCTTAATGTCGCCAAGCCCGACGAGCTGGAAAAGCTCTGCAGGAAACTGGATGAAAGGATGAAGAAAGACCCCCTGTACAAAAAGCACTCCTACTATGGGACACCAGGATGGGTCTCAGACCCACCCATCAGGAATGCACTTCGTCTTGGAGGGGGTGGTACCGGCTTATTTGCAGCTGCTGGTGGTGCTGGCAACTTACTTTCAACCGAGTTTGATAAAAAGGTTTTTGACAAGAATCTGGCCTGCTTTGGATGTCCCCTTCACTGCAGCCACTGGTATACAGTTAAGGAGGGCAAATACAAGGGAACCTCCGGGGAAGGTCTCGAAGCTAACACCGTACTTTTTGGAGGCTTGATTATTCAGGCATACAATCCTGAATTTGTCTGCGAGTACAACAATCTATGTAATAAACTCGGGTTACATGTAGACCACCCCGGCATGGCAATAGCGTGGGCAATGAAATTGTACGAGGATGGCATCATCACCAAGGAAGACACTGGTGGTTTTGAGATAACACCAGGCAACGAAGAGGTCTTCCTGGAGCTGACACGTATGATGGCATACAAAGAAGGCTTCGGCAAGATACTGGATGCTTACCCTCGTAGAGCAGTCAAGATGCTGGGTAAAAGCGGTGTCGAGGCTTACACTCAAGATGTAAAAGGTCAGCTCCCTTATACAGGTGCCGAACTTGAACGCTCGTCACCGTGGGGGCTTGCTGTAACGGTTGCCGTCAGGGGTAATGACCACCTCACCGGCGCACGGTCTGTCACCATGCCCGGTCTCAGCCCGGAAGTAACCAATGATATCCTTGAGAGGCTTGGGAAAGAAAGATACGGTAATCCCAAACTGTTCCTTGATAAATATGGTGTTACCACAGACCACGCTCGAATTGTGTATGACATGGAACATTCCTATGCATTATGTAACATGACGGGGGTCTGCACATACAGAGCTGAGCAGGTCATCTATGCCGAGGGACTGCACCTGCAGGACTTCGCCGACCTTCTCTCAGCAGCCACCGGGGTAGATTTCACGCTGAAGGATGTAACCACAGCCGGAGAAAGACTACTTTGCCTTGAGAGAGCGTTG
>CAZMZA010000244.1:0-1577 GCA_964570635.1 uncultured Dehalococcoidales bacterium | reverse complement strand
CTCCAGGGATGCAGAAACGCCCGCGAAATCGTCCTGGCGGGACCGACCGCCAGCCTCTGGCCCGAGCCTTTCTTCTCCCGGGGAGTCACCGTACTGGGTGGAATCAGAGTTAAAGACGCTGCCAAATTCATGCGCCTGGTGGCGGAGGGGGGCTCAGGCTACTTTTTCACGGGACCGGCCGAAAAAATGGCAATCGTCAGGAACTAGAGGTCGGCAATCCGCTGCTTTATCCCTGAAGCCCCTTCCAAAGGCTCTGAACCTTTGCTTTCAGCTCATCCAGGCTGCAATCGGTATCAATGACGACATCGGCTTGCTTTGTCCGGGCGTCAGAGGGCAGCTGCGAGCCGATACGCGCCCGCGCTTCCTCTTCGGTAAAGCCGACTCTTTCCACAAGGCGCTTGAGGACGGTGCTTTCTGAGGCTGTGGTGACCCAGACCTCGTCAACCGACGATTTCCAGCCGGCTTCCAGTAACAGCGGCGCTTCAACGACGGCGACGCTTGCCCCCTGCTGCCGGTATCTCTGAAGCTGGGCTTTTATCACATCGGCTATCATGGGGTGCATTATCCGGTTCAGCCGTATTCGAGCTTCCGAATCGGCGAAAACTATCTCAGCCAGCTTTTGGCGATCGATATCCCCGTTCGGGGCAACAATCTGCCTGCCGAAAGCGGCAACAACCGTCTTCCATGCCCCACCACCAGACAATATTAGCTTATGCCCTACTTTGTCCGCATCTAGGACAGCGGCGCCCTGTCCCGCCAGAAACCGGGCTACGGTGCTCTTCCCGCTGCCTATGCCGCCGGTAAGTCCGATTACTTTCATTTTCCCCCAATGCTACCAGTCTATCCGCTGCCAGCAGAGCCGTCAAGAGCACTTCATCCAATACGATTGTTCGCTGCTCAGGTGTAAATATCCGGCTAATCAGGATATAATGATTCAGGTCAGAACTTTTTAAACGATATGCTATTATTCGGACATACCGGCATAACCCTTGGTGCGGCAGCCGTTCTATCCCGTGCTCTGGGTAGCAAAGATAAATCCTGGATTGCTTCCGCAGGAGATTACCTGGATGTCAGGCTTCTGATGATAGGCTCACTCCTGCCGGATATCATTGACAAACCGCTGGGGCAGGTATTTCTCAGTGACACCCTGAGCAACGGCAGGATATTCAGCCATACGCTTCTATTCCTTGTCCTGATTACCGCCGCCGGACTCTATCTGAATCAACACCATCATAAAAGATGGCTCCTTATCCTTGCCCTGGGCACGTTCCCGCATCTTATTCTCGACCAGATTTGGCTCACTCCGCAGACCCTGTTCTGGCCAATGTTCGGTTTTGCCTTCGACAGGCTGAATTTGACCTACTGGATGCCGAATATATTTCATCGCCTGCTGACGGACCCGGGAACATATGTACCGGAGATTATAGGAGCGATAATAATACTATGGTTCGGGCTGACACTGGTGCAAAGGAGAAAGACCCTCGCCTTTATCCGTTACGGAAAAGTCAGGTAGTTTATGATTGCCGCTTACCTATCTTCACAGACAGCTCAAGATTATCAGAACCCCGGACTAACTC
>CAZMZA010000243.1:0-1582 GCA_964570635.1 uncultured Dehalococcoidales bacterium | reverse complement strand
GATGAACATCATGCTGGTCTCGGTGCTGGAGAGAACCCGAGAGATAGGCATCCGCAAGGCACTGGGTGCCAGGGAGCAGGATATATGGATGCAGTTCCTGGTTGAGGCCGCCCTCCTGACCTTTACCGGCGGTATCATCGGGGTTATTCTCGGTTGGGGAATCTCGTATATCATCGACAGCATGGAAATAATGACCACTGTGGTTGGCATTGACATCGTTATCCTCGCTGTCTCGGTAGCAGCCGGCATTGGCCTGTTCTTCGGATTCTATCCTGCCTGGAACGCCTCCCGCCTCAATCCTATTGAAGCCCTCCGGTCGGAATAAGATTAGCTCCCCTCAACCTATAAGCAACCTGACCAAAACGTCAGCAATTGAACGAGGTACGTTTCTGTTCTATAATGAGGGCATACCAAAAGCCACGGACTTTTATTAAAACTATGCAGGAGAAAATATATGGAGCGATACCTGAATGAGTATAAAGGCAAGAATATCCTCATCACCGGGGGTGCCGGCTGTATCGGCTCAAACCTCACCCGAGTCCTTCAGGAGATAGGTGCCGCCAGAATTATTGTCCTCGACGACCTTTCCTCCTCCCCACGCTGGAATGTCCCCGACTCCCCGAACGTGGTCTTCATCCACGGCAGCATCCTGTGTGACGAGGTATTAACAAGGGCTTTCTCGCAGAAGCTTGACTTTGTCTTCCATCTGGCTGCTCACTTTGCTAACCAGAACTCGGTGGACAACCCCGAGACCGACCTTATGGTGAACGGAGTTGGCATGTTGAAAGTCCTGCAATACTCCCACATGACTAGGGTTGGTAGATTTGTCTTCGCCTCATCCGGCTGCTCGGTTTACGGCAGCCAAGCTCCCCTCCCTCTCAAGGAAGATTTCGTCTGACTGCACCTGGACACCCCGTACCAGATTACCAAGCTACTGGGAGAACTATACTGCAACTTTTTCTACAACTACTACGGTCTGCCCGTAGCCATCGCCCGCTACTTTAACGTCTATGGACCCGGCGAGGTACCCGGTGCCTACCGCAACGTAATACCAAACTTTACCTACTGGGCTCTACACAAACAGCCCCTGCCGATTACCGGAACCGGCGAAGAAACCAGAGACTTCACCTTCGTTGAAGACATAGTTGACGGCACACTGCGTCTGGGTGTGTACGAAGAGGCCATCGGCGACGCCTTTAACCTCGCCTCAGAGACGGAAACCACAGTCATGGATATCGCTAATCAGGTCAACGAAGTTACCGGCAATGGTGCCGGGGTAAAACTGGTGCCGCGCCGGGACTGGGACAAGATTACCCGCCGCCGGGCCTCCATCGAGAAGGCAAAAAGAGTGGTGGGCTACGAGCCGAAGATGAAGATGAAGGAAGGCATAAAAAGAACGTACGATTGGATTGTGGATAACCTCGATAAAATAGAGGGCAGCGCCAAGTTCTAATCAAAGATGAACATCCTTCACATAATACCCTATTTCGTGCCGGCATGGGGCTACGGAGGCTCGTTACAGGTAGCCTACAGGGTATCCAGGGAAATGGTGAAAAGAGGTCATCAGGTCACTGTTTATACC
>CAZMZA010000242.1:0-1594 GCA_964570635.1 uncultured Dehalococcoidales bacterium | reverse complement strand
GTGAAAAGCATCCTTCCTTCTATGTCTACCCGGAGCGGCAGAGCTGGCACTGCTTTGGCGCCTGCGGTACCGGCGGCGACGTCTTCTCCTTCATCATGAAAAAAGAGGGGATTGACTTCGGGGACGCGCTCCGCCTTCTAGCGCAAAGAGCCGGCGTTACCATCCCATCACGGGTGGAGGAGCCAGCCGGGAAGGACGAGCGGGAAAGGCTATATGAGATTAATGCCACCGCAACCCAGTATTACCATAATTTACTGCTCAACTCTCCGAAAGCCGAAAAGGCAAGAGACTACATCGTCAGGCGGGGTGTTTCCGCAAAATCCATCACCGAATTTCAGCTCGGCTTCAGCCCCAATAGCTGGGAGGCATTAAAGCAATACCTGACAGATAAGGGCTATACCGAGGATGAGCTGTTAACCGCCGGCCTGATAATAGAAGCCGAAAGCGGGAAGAAGCACGACCGCTTTCGCAACAAGCTGATGTTCCCCATCTGTGACCGCCGGGGGAATATTATCGGATTTGGTGCCCGGGTGCTGGATGATTCCCTGCCCAAGTACCTCAACTCGCCGCAGACGCCGGTCTTTGATAAAAGCCGCAGCCTTTACGGCATTAACCTGGCGACCGCCGCCGTCAGGCAGCAAGACCAGGCGGTGATTGTCGAGGGCTATATGGACGTCATCACCGCCCACCAGAACGGTTTCAGTAATGTTATCGCCTCGATGGGGATAGCCGTTACCGAGCCCCAGATCGGAACGTTAAAAAAGTTGACCCAAAACGTAATCTTTGCCCTGGATGCCGATACCGCCGGAGAAGAGGCGATGCTGCGGGGCGTCGGCTACGAAAATACACTGAACACCGAGGTCAAGGTTGTTATCATGCCCCAGGGCAGAGACCCCGATGACGTGATTAAAGAAGACGCCTCAAGCTGGCAAGAACTGCTGGACAAAGCCCTGCCCATTGTCGATTACGCCTTCAATATGATAACGGCTAAACTGGACCTGAGGAACGCCAGGGAAAAGGTCATTGCCCGAGATAGGCTTCTCCCAATTGTCGCCCAGATAAGAGATATTGTACGCCAGACTCACTACTCGCAGAAACTAGCCCGCCTGGTGGATGTACCGGAGCGTAAGATGGAGCAGGAACTGGAAAGGTTCAAGTCCAGCAAGGCTAGAAGCAGGGCTAGAGTACCCGAAACCATCTCCCCGGTGACCAAACCAGTTTCCTCCAGCCGCCTTGAGGAGGACTGCCTGACCCTGCTGCTCCAGAATCCGGAGCTGAAAGACAGCGACCAGAGCCTGTCCCCGGAATACTTCGAGAATACGGAGAACCGTGAAATCTTTACCGCCTGGCAGCAGTCCCCGGACCTGCCTTCACTAAAAGAGATACTCGGCCCGGCAATGTGGGATTATCTTGACCTACTGGCCGGCAAAATACTGCCGCCAGCCCCGGTGGAAAAGAGGTACCACGAGTACGCTCGCAATCTGCAGGAACGATTTCTGAGAAATCTAGAGGAAAAGAGGGCCATGATATTCGCTTCCGAGGTGGAGTCAGGGGGTGCCGGCGCTGACCTGGCCAAGCTTGAAGAAGTGGGGAT
>CAZMZA010000241.1:0-1624 GCA_964570635.1 uncultured Dehalococcoidales bacterium | reverse complement strand
GTCATATATCCGGTTTAGTGTTTCTTCATATTGCTCCGGGGGCAGTTCAACTGATTCCAGCCCCTTGCCCCGTCCAGTGGGTACCAGCATAAACGGGTGGAAGGCAACGGCGCCGACATCCAGTGCCAGTGAAATAAGTTCATCCAGCAGGTGAACATTGAGCCGGGTAATGGTGCTGTTAATCTGAACGTCTATTCCGGCATTATGGGCATTAGCGATGCCAGTCAAAGCGGAGGCAAAGGCACCAGGTTGCCCCCTGAACCTGTCCTGAAGTTCTGCGCTGGGGAAATCCAGGCTAATCCCTACACGGGATATGGGGATTTCCTTCAGCTTGGTGGCTATTTCTCCGGTAATGAGCGTGCCGTTGGTACCCATAACCACCCGCAGCCCTTTAGCCACCGCATAGCGGGCTATCTCCAGCACGTCGTCCCGCATCAAGGGCTCACCCCCGGTGAGGATGATAATGGGGTTACCGGCTTCCACTATCTGGTCGATAAGACGGAAGCATTCCTCGGTGGTGAGTTCCCCGGCGTATTGCCCGAGCCCTGCCGAGCCCCGGCAGTGAGCACAAAACAGGTTACAGTTTTTGGTGAGCTCCCAGGCGACCAGCTGTAGCTTCGGGGTGATTAGCTCTCTTTGCTCCAGATTGTATTCCAATTTTGTAGCCATCAGGCGATTCCTATTTCTTGGTCACTGAGATAGCAGGCCGGGTCTTCTGCCCAGACATCTCCCGATACAGCCTCCGCACGAACACGCAGGTTACCGTTGCAGAGGTCAAGATACTGGCAGCGGGCGCACCGCCCTCTGAGCAAGCCTTTACGGTCCTTTAATCCCTTGAGTAATGGCTCTGAAGTGTCTGTCCAGATGTCTCCAAATTTCCGCTGCCGCACGTTACCCAGTGTGTAATGCCACCAGAATTGGTCTGGATGGACATTACCGGCGTCATCAACGGCACCTATTTTGATGCCGGAGTTGTTGCCGCCGTTTTTCTTGAGTAAAGCTAGGACATTCTTCGCGCGTTCCGGGTCGTCCTTACGCAATTTGAGGTAAAGGTAGACGCCGTCAGCATGATTGCCTACCATCAGAATTTCTTTCGGCTTGCCGCGCTTATGTAGATTCAAAGTATGCCGGCAGATAGTGTCAACTGCTTCTCTGGTCTGATGGTGGCTCAGGTCATGAGACTTGAGGTTATCCCCGCGCCCGCTGTAAGCGAGGTGATAGAAGCAGCCCCGGTCAATGCCTGCGTCCTCCCCCAGCTGGAAGATAGCCGGGATTTCCTGATAATTGAACTTGGTCAGCGTCAGGCGTAGCGATACTCTCAGGTTACACGCAATACAGTTTCTGATGCCCTGTAAAGCCTTGGTAAAGGCACCCTGCTGCCCGCGGAAACGGTCATTATTGGCGCCAATACCATCCAGGCTTATTCCTACCTCGGCGAAGCCGGCATTGCTAAGCTTCTCGGCGGTTTCCTTATCAATCAACGTACCATTGGTGGAAAGGGCTATCCTTATCCCTGAGTTACGGGCGAGTGCTGCCAGGTGGAACAGGTCATTTCTGAGCAGGGGCTCGCCTCCCGAGAAAAGAATTACGGGCACGCCAAAATCAGAGAGGTCCCGTATAAATA
>CAZMZA010000240.1:0-1641 GCA_964570635.1 uncultured Dehalococcoidales bacterium | reverse complement strand
GGTCTACCCTACCCTGCACTACCAAAATGGGGGCATCAAGATTGACCCTGACGGAGCTACTACCGTAACGGGACTGTTTGCTGCCGGTGAGTGTGAGGGAGGGGTGCATGGTAGGAACCGGCTTATTGGCAACTCAACGCTGGATATATTTGTCTTCGGCAGGAGAGCCGGTAAGGCCGCCGCCGAGTATGCTAAAAAGGCAAAGCCCGGCTCGCTTACGCTTGAGCATGTGCGGCAATGGCAGAGCGAGCTTGAAAAGATTGGTATAGCTGAATCACGACCGGTCTCACCGTTACTGTTGCCCAACTACGCTAGAGGTATGCCGGACTACCTGGCTGAGTACAGCCGGCAAGCCCTGGGTACCGGTCAGCTAAAACTGGCGTGAGCTAGGGGAGTACCAAATGCCACAGCGTATTCAGACCGACGTCGCAGAAGTTGAAGGTATCTTGAATGAGATACTGAATACTAATATGCCGCCGGTAGCCCGGTGCCGGCTCCTCTCCAGCGGTCTTAATCCCGGCCATACGCTGAACATAGCCGAGGACATTAGCGGGCATAAGGAATGTCTCGGCTGTGGCAACTGCATAGATATCTGTCCCTTTTTGTTTCGCGAGCCTTTCCGCCGTGATAAGACGGAACAGCGCACGTCAATGGCGCTGGAAAGCATAGTTGGTGAGGACTGTGACCAGTGCGGTTCCTGCATTCTCGTCTGCCCGCAGGTAGACACCACCATTAAGAACTACGTGGTCAACCGCCGTATGGTGGAAGTCATGTCTCGCCTAGAGCAGCGAATCGGGGATGAAGACGAGCCCGACTTAGACCTGTTCCTGGAGGAAGTCATTAGCCAGCCGTAACCTGGTCAAGGAGTTTTAGGTGGACTTTGAGATACCCGAAGAGCTGAAAATGGTACAGAGCCTGGTCAGGGACTTCGTCAATGACCAGCTGAAGCCTCTGGAGAGAGATATTCTGGGTCGGGCGGCGGACCTGGGTGATGCCCGGATGTCTCTGCCCGAGGAGACTGAGGAAAAACTGGTCAAAATGGCTGAGGAGATGGGGCTGTGGGGAGTAGGCGTACCCGAAGAACTTGGCGGTGCTGGTCTGGACACCCTGGGGAACTGTCTGGTCGAGGAGGAACTGGCTCAGACGCTTGTCCCCTTCAATTTTGGTGATGTTACTCCGATTCTTTTCGATTGTAATCCGGAGCAGAAAGAGAAATACTTCCTGCCGGTTCTGCATCGTCAGAAACGGGCTTATCTGGCGCTGATGGAGCCAGAAAAGGGAAGCCACCCGTCCAATATCGCAATGAGAGCCGAGAAGGCAGACGGTCACTACGTTCTGAATGGTAAGAAGGTATCCCTGTCCAGGGGAGGCGGGGACTACTTTGCCATTGTTTTCGCTACCACTGGTAGCCAGGAAGTGACCTGTTTCCTGGTGGATAAGGACACTCCCGGGTTTACGTTGAGCGGCGGTGAGGAAAAGACAGGCTGGCAATCCCAGGTCAGGCAGCCTATGGTTTTAGTCTTTGACCAGTGTCAAGTACCGGTAGAAAACATGCTGGGAGAACCGGGTAAGGCCTTCCACCTGGGTAAGAAATGGCTCCCAGCCAGACGGCTGGTAAGGGGTGCCCGGTGCGTAGGGGTA
>CAZMZA010000239.1:0-1706 GCA_964570635.1 uncultured Dehalococcoidales bacterium | reverse complement strand
TTCCTGATGAGGTAGTCCTCACCGCCTAGAAAGCCACGCTGGATACTCTGGCGTGTATCGTCACCGGCTCCAAGTATACACATATCCCTGAAACGGTAGGGTTGATTAAGAAATGGGGCGGGGCGAAAGAAGCTACCATACTGGTATACGGCGATAAGGTGCCGGCGCCGAATGCCGCTTTTGCTAACGGCGTTATGTCCCGGGCGATAGATATGGGAGATTTCCACCCGTTAAGCAGCCATGTTTCGGAGTATATTGTTACAGCAATGCTGGCTATAGCCGAATTGCAGGGAGGGGCCAGCGGCAAGGAGTTCATTACCGCCTACGTGGCTGGAGCCGAGCCGAGTCACAGGATAGCCACCGCTGTTGGCGGGACTGCCGAAACCGTCAAACGAGGTAGATACCTGGCCACCGGAGGTAAGTTTGGCACCACCCTTGCCACAGCCAAATTACACCGCCTGAACAGGGAGCAAATAGGCAATGCCCTGGGCCTGGCTTATGTTATGTCATTTCCCTGGTCAAATGCAATGGTAACACCGGTCGGCAATGCCACGGTATACTTTGAGCACGGCTACCAGTGTCAGTGCTCCATAGAGCACACCCTGCTGGCGGAACTGGGAGTCACCGGCCCCAAGGAGGTACTGGCGGGGACGGTGGGGGTTTTCAATCAGTTCCTTCCCTGGAGAGAAGTCGACCCTGAATCAATAATGGCCGACTGGGGGGAAAAGTGGCAGACTACAGAAACAGTGATAAAACGCTACCCTTCCTGCGGCTATACCCTTACCCCAATCCAGGTGATGCTGGATATTATGGCAGAAAACAAGATTCGTGCTCAGGATATAGACTCCGTAAACATTACGCTAAGTCCTGCAGCCCTTGAAGCCACCGGTAAACCGGAGAAGTGGCATCCCAAAGATGAGAGAGAGGCCAAGTTCAGTATGCCGTTTGTCGTCGCCACCGCGGCCATAAAGCAAAAGGTCTTCGTAGATGATTTAACTCCTCAGGAAATGTCCCGCAGTGATATTCGTGAATTCATGAGCCGGATTACCCTTGACGTTGACCGGAAAATGTCCGGAGGAGCCGTATTTTCTTCAGCAACAATCACCGTCAAGCTCAAGAATGGCCGAGAGCTAATCAAGGAAGCAAGTCAGGGAAAAAAGATGGACTGGGACGAACTGACCGAGAAAGCACGCCGGTGCGTTTCTCTGTCAGCCAAACCCTTCCCCAAAAGCAACCTGACACAGCTGGCTGAGAAAACTCATAACCTTGAAGAGATTGCTGATATAACCAGCCTGATACCCTTGCTGACCCCTTGAGGTACGCGAATCTCAGCGCTTTTTAAATTTAGAGACGTCCTTTTTCTTGCCCAGCCTTTCAAAGTATTTCTCGGGGATAAGCTCCGGCTTCTTGTAGAAGAGCATGACGCAAGGGTCATCCGGGTTCTCGGAGAACTCGCAGACCCTCATCGGATACCCTACCCACTCTATCGGCATAAGCTCCGAGAACAGGGCACAATGGACACAGAAATAAGGAACATTAGCCTTGCCCCATGACCAGGGATAGGGCTTCTTGGTCTTACCAAAGTCATAGGGTGGCTCCAGCCTTCCCGTCCGCCTCAGGTGACCTCCGGTGCCGCAGGGGTCAAGGTACATCACAAACCTGTCGGGTTCTTCAACCACGGTAATGTTACCCGACCCCCCTGGGCC
>CAZMZA010000238.1:0-1710 GCA_964570635.1 uncultured Dehalococcoidales bacterium | reverse complement strand
GTCCTTATCCACTTTGTCCAGTCCGGTGATGGGGAAGCCGGTCTCGTAGCTACCGGGGTACCCGCTTGAGGCCATCACCACCCCGACGCAAGCCCCTTCACTCCATTTTACATTTATTTGGTTCAGCTTGCCATTTATCACCGCCAGCACAATATCCACCAGGTCAGTTTTGAGCAGGGGAATGGTAACCTGCGCTTCGGGGTCGCCGAATCTGGCGTTGAATTCCAGCACTTTGGGTCCCTTGCTGGTAACCATCAGGCCGCCGTAGAGCACGCCCCGGTATAGCCGGTTCTCCTGCTCCATAGCCTTTACTGTTGGCTCCATGACAGCTTCCTTTACCGTCTTGGCCAGTCCCGGGCTGAAAAAGTGTGGCGGGCTGTAGCTGCCCATGCCCCCGGTGTTTGGCCCCTGGTCTCCGTCATAGGCTCGCTTATAATCGCAGGCGGCTACCATGGGCACGACAGAATTGCCATCGCTGAAGGCAAAAGCGCTCATTTCTTCTCCCGAGAGGCACTCTTCAATCACTACTCTGTCTCCGGCGGAGCCAAAGGCTCTGGACTTCATAATCTGGTCGAGAGCATCCAGGGCTTGCGGGATGGAAGCGGCTACGGTTACTCCTTTGCCGGCGGCCAGGCCGTCCGCCTTGACTACAACAGGCGGCGACTGTCGCTTGACATATTCTTTGGCCTGCTCATAGTCAGAAAAGCTCGAGCTCCGGGCGCAGGGGATATGGTACTTCTGCATCAGCTCCTTGGCGAACACCTTGCTCGATTCTATCTCGGTGGCCGCCCTGGTCGGACCGAAAACGGGGATACCGATTCTCTGGAGGTAGTCAGTAATACCACTGGCTAAGGGTGCTTCCGGTCCTACTACGACCAGTTCAATCCGTTTTTCTTGGGCGGCTTTAGCCAGGGACTCTATATCAGTGGGGCTGATATTTAGGTTATAGGCTATTTGGGCGGTGCCGGCATTACCCGGAGCCACGTAAATCTCTTTAACTTTGGGGCTCTGGGCTAGCTTCCAGACCAGGGTATGCTCCCGAGCCCCGCTACCAACGACCAGTATCTTCAGGGTTCGCTCCTGGTATTTAAGCGATTATTTATCAACCTCACTCCCTCCGGGCTGCTCCTTAAACGCAGTCTATTACTCCCACTCTATAGTGGACGGGGGTTTGGAGGTGATATCGTAGACGACGCGGTTCACCCCGGGTACCTCGTTAACGATGCGGCTTGAAATCCGTGCCAGCAGGTCATAGGGCAGGCGTGCCCAGTCGGCAGTCATGGCGTCCTCGCTGGTCACGGCCCTGATGGAGACCAGATAGCCATAGGTCCGGTAGTCTCCCATTACCCCCACCGATTTGACGTCGGTGAGTACGGCGAAGCTCTGCCACAGTTGCCGGTAAAGCTTTGCCTTCTTTATCTCGTTCATCACAATCCAGTCGGCACCGCGCAGTATCTCGAGCTTCTCCTCGGTTACCTCACCAATGATACGAATAGCGAGACCCGGTCCGGGGAAGGGCTGTCGCCACACCATCTCTTCGGGGAGACCTAAAGCCAGCCCTACCTGACGCACCTCGTCCTTAAACAGCTGGCGCAGCGGTTCAAGTAGCTGTAGGGTCATCTTGGCGGGCAATCCGCCAACGTTGTGGTGAGTTTATATCTTAGCTGCAGCTTTACTCCCCGAAGAAGCGCTCTCAATGACATCGGGGTA
>CAZMZA010000237.1:0-1716 GCA_964570635.1 uncultured Dehalococcoidales bacterium | reverse complement strand
GCTCCACATCAATATAAGCAACCGTGCCACCCTGCTTCTGCGACTCAGCAATTATATGTTGGCCTAAAGTAGTTTTCCCTGATGACTCGGGCCCGAATATCTCTGTAATCCGCCCTCTGGGTATACCTCCCACACCCAAGGCTAGGTCTAACGCCAGTGAGCCAGTAGGGATAACTTCTATCGAAGACGTGGCAGCAGCCTCACCCAGCTTCATGACTGAGCCTTTACCGAACCGCTTCTCAATCTGGCTAATAATTAATTCTAGTGCTTTTTCTCTCTCTGTGGTCATTTTCGCCTTAGATTTATCATAACATAAGTCCCCCACCAAAACAAGTCAACCGAAACCCCCGTCAACCAGCAATTAACGCCCAAAATCAAGCCCAAATTGACTTATTTCAGGCAGTATGCTAACCTTTTTTTAATGAAAAGGCGGTGAGAAGGAGAAGCAGGGGTAACGGAGAGGAATGTAGTGATATTGCCGATGATAAATCCCGTCTTAAAGACGGGATTTTTATATAGAAAGGGACTTATGGTATGTTCCAGCCGGTAAACAGCAGGCCGAGTCTTCCTCAGATTGAGGAAAGGATACTCGGCTTGTGGAAAGAAAATAATATCTTCAAACGGAGTGTAGACGCCCGTCAAGGTGCCCCTCGCTTCGTCTTATACGAGGGACCGCCCACCGCCAATGGTAGCCCCGGCATCCATCACGTGCTCTCTCGCGTCTTCAAGGATGTTATCCCCCGCTACAAAGCAATGAAAGGCCATTATGCCCCCCGTATCGCCGGCTGGGACACCCATGGATTGCCGGTGGAGTTAGAGGTAGAAAGGGAGCTCGGCTTTTCTGGCAAAGCGCAGATTGAGGAATACGGCGTCGACAAATTCAATGCCCGCTGCCGGGAGAGCGTCTTTCGCTACCTTAAAGAATGGGACGCCATGACCGAGCGCATTGCCTTCTGGGTCGACCTCGATAATGCCTACATCACCATGAAGAACGAATATATCGAGACCGTCTGGTGGTCAATAAAGCAGATGTGGGATAAGGGACTCATCTACCAGGGCTATAAGGTCACCCCCCACTGCCCCCGCTGTGGCACCTCACTCAGCTCCCACGAGGTAGCCCTGGGCTATCAGGATGACACCGAAGACCCATCGGTTTACATAAAGTTTAAGCTGGCTGACAGCAAGGTTGCCGATGTCACGCTGGACAAGCCCGCCTATTTCCTGGCCTGGACTACCACCCCCTGGACTCTACCGGGCAATACTGCCCTCGCCGTCAACGCCGACGCTGACTACGCCCTGGTGGAAGTAAACAATGAATACCTGATTATGGCTGACATCCTGCGGGAACCAGCCGGGCTGGGTGATAACAGGGTAGTAACCAAATTTGAGGGCAGCCACCTAGTCGGGGCAGAGTACCAGCCGTTATTCAACCCCCATGATTTCGAGGTGGAGCGCCTGAAGTTCCAGAAGAATTCGGAATTGCAATCGCAGGCAGCAGAGAAAAAGCTGACCTATCGGGTAATTGCCGGCGACTTCGTTTCTATGGAAGATGGCACCGGCATTGTCCACATCGCCCCCGCTTACGGCGAAGTCGACAACGAGGTTGGCAAGACGGAAGGTCTGGACTTTGTCCACACCGTGGACTTACAGGGAAATATTATCGGCAGCTACCCCTTCTCCGGCAAGTTCGTCAAGGACGCTGACCCCCTCGTGCTT
>CAZMZA010000236.1:0-1721 GCA_964570635.1 uncultured Dehalococcoidales bacterium | reverse complement strand
TGGAGCAGGAAGGTTACATTACCCGCCGCCACCCTTCAGCTGGAAGCATACCCTGTGACAAGGGTTACCGCTATTATGTGGAGTCACTGACCGGCATCGAACTGCCCCTAGCGGAGCAACTTCTGATAGGTCACCTGTTTCATCAGGTGGAGAAGGAGCTGGGGGAGTGGTTGCGTCTGGCGGCGACGCTTGTGTCACGGTCGGTTCAAGATGTGGCTATAGTTACTATGCCCAAACCAGTCAGTTGCCGCCTCAAGCATGTCGAGCTGGTGTCTCTTCAGGACTCGCTGGCGCTTATTGTCCTGGTTCTCCATGGAGCCAAATTACGGCAGCAACTGGCGGCCTTTGACCAGGTTGTGTTTCAGTTGGAACTGACGGCTGCCGCCAATAAACTGAATGCTGCTTACGCCGGCTTAACTTGTTCGCAGATTCTGGCTAAAACCGTAGAGCATTCCCCTATCGAACAGCAGCTAACCGATTGCTTGGTGGGGATGATGCGGGCCGAGGATGAGCAAGAGTACGAAGAGCCCTACCTTGATGGCTTACACCTGATGCTCAATCAGCCGGAGTTTACTAACAGCCAGCGAGTGCTGAACTTTATGGAATTGATCGAACACCATAGCCTGCTCAAGGCTATTCTCCCGCTGGAACCAGCCGACTTCGAAGTGCGGGTCGTTATAGGTAAGGAGAATAAGGTAGAGGCTATCCAGGATTATAGCGTGGTTATTAGCCACTATGGTGTGCTTGGGGAGGCCGTGGGCACTGTGGGTATAATTGGACCTACCCGGATGCCCTACGACCGTGCTATTTCCACCGTTGGCCATCTGTCAACAGTTTTGAGTGGATTGGTGGCTGAGCTGTACGGCAGGGGAGCGCTGACCGGGCAGGCTTAGCCTAAGTGTAGTTTATCGGGAGCGAATGATGATTCCACGAGAGCCAGAAGAAGGCTTGACTGACGAGTTGGATGTGGAGGCCGCTGGGTTAGAGGATATAGAGGCGTTCAAGGAGGCGCTGGCTCGGGAGAAGGCGAGGGCTGACGACAATCTGGCTGGCTGGCAGAGAGTCCAGGCTGACTTTATTAACTACAAGCGGCGCACTGAACAGGAAAAAGAGGAGATTGGTAATTGGGCTAACTCTGCGCTAGTGCTTAATCTACTGCCCGTTCTGGATGATTTGGAGAGGGCCCTGGCTTCTGTCCCTGACGACCTGGCTGAGGCTAGCTGGGTAGATGGTATTAGACTCATTGAGCGCAAATTCCGGGCGACCCTGGAAGCACAGGGACTGTCCCCGGTCAAAGCCCTGGGGGAACCATTCGACCCCAACGTTCACGAGGCGGTGATGGAGGGTAAAGGTAAAGAGGGGATAGTTGTTGAGGAACTGCAGAAGGGCTACAAGTGGCAAGATAAGGTTATTCGTCCGGCTAAAGTAGTGGTGGGCAGCGGAGAAGAGGAGAAGGAGGAATAGATTATGGCCAAAGTTATAGGTATTGATTTGGGTACAACTTTTTCTTGTGTTGCGGTGATGGAGGCGGGGGAACCAAAAGTTATCCCCAATGCTGAGGGCGGTCGCATCACTCCCTCAGTAGTGGCGGTGAGTAAAAGTGGTGAGCGCTTGGCAGGGCAGGTGGCTAAGCGCCAGGCAATCACCAACCCTGAAAATACCATCTTCAGCATTAAGCGTCTTATGGGACGCCGGTATGATGAGCCCACTGTGGAATACGA
>CAZMZA010000235.1:0-1743 GCA_964570635.1 uncultured Dehalococcoidales bacterium | reverse complement strand
TTCTTGACCCCATTATTGCTATGGCGGTAGCCCTGCTGATTCTCAAAGCCGGTTACGACGTCATGCGAAGGTCGTTTGGCGGACTGATTGATGTCAGACTGCCCCAGGTCGAAGAGGACGAAATAAGGACGGCAATCAGGCAGTTCGGTTGCCAAGTAGGTGGCTTTCACTACCTGCGGACTCGCCAGGCGGGACATCAGCGTTACGTAGATCTACACCTGGTCGTGCCCAAGAACACCAGTGTCGAAGAAGCCCACCGGATGTGCGACCAGCTGGAGCAGGATATAAAGAACCGTCTGCCACACAGCAGCATAACTATCCATGTTGAGCCAGGCGATATCAACTGTGAGACGTGCTCGGTTTCCTGCACGATAAGGGACAGGAAAGATTAAACCAGGTGATGCTTTATTTTGAGCTTTTCCAGGAGAAAGTCAAGGTTTGCGCCTCCGAATCGGCGTGGCGGTTCCCCCAGAGGGTCATCGATATTACTATCATTACCCAGCAGGACATCGAAGGTCGCCTTCACCGAGCCGGCAAGCGCCCGAAGATCATAGCCCCCTTCCAGGCAGAAAACCAGACGCCCCGGGCACAGCTCAGCAGCCAATCCCCTGATTATTCCCACCATTTTGGCAAATCCGGTGATCGTCACCCGCATCATGGCCAGAATATCCGCCCAGTGGGCATCGTAGCCGGCGGAGACCAGAATAAGCTGCGGCTTAAACCGCCTCACAGCGGGCTCTATAACCTGCCCAAAGACGGTTAAATATTCCTCATCTCCACAGCCCGCCGGCAGCGGTATATTCACCTTGGTTCCCCCGGCGACCCCGCCACCCGTTTCTTCTACGCTACCCGTCCCCGGGTAATGAGGATACTGATGGGTCGAGAGATAGAGCACCCGGGGATTACGGTAAAAAATGTCCTGTGTGCCATTACCGTGATGGACGTCAAAATCGATAATCGCAATGCGCTCTAAATTATGCCTCGCCAGGGCATAGCTGGCAGCGATAGCAATATTGTTAAAAAGGCAGAAACCCATCGCCCTCTGAAAGGTGGCGTGGTGACCGGGGGGTCTGACCAGGGCAAAGGCACTGCTTACCTCCCCGGTAATAACCGCCTCCGTGGCGGCAATCGCACCACCAGCCGCATAGAGTGCTGCCTCATAAGAGCCAGCCGACATCACGGTATCCGGGTCAAGCCAGCCGCCGCCTTTCTGCGCCACATCCTGGACATGCGAGATATGCTGTTCACTATGTGCCAGCGCCAGTTCCTCAACCGAGGCAGCTCTCGGCTCAATCGGCGTTAAATCGCTGAGAAGGCCAGTCTGCTGGAGATGAGATATGATTGATCTTAATCTGGCAGCGTTTTCCGGGTGCTGCCCGGTGTCATGTTGCAGGTATACAGGGTGATAAACATAGCCGGCTTCAAAAGCACCCATAGTACATAATTATAGCGCCATACATCGCTAATATGCCATCTGCTTGAGTTCACCAGTTTAATGATTTATGATTAGGGCAAGATGTCGCTGGATTTGAGTAAGGTTGTGTCACAGGTTGAGGGGATGGTAGCCAGCCTGAAGGCTACTTCCTGCGAGAGACTGGAGCACCTGAAACAGGCGTTAAACGTTATCCACCGGGATACCGACCTCGACTCCCTGCAAAGTAAGATTGACGCCAGCAAGACAAGCTGGCTGGTCGCCGGCCTGACCGATGGCCTCGACCGGCACTGTGAAGCACCAGCCTTACC
>CAZMZA010000234.1:0-1744 GCA_964570635.1 uncultured Dehalococcoidales bacterium | reverse complement strand
GAGCAGCAACGGAGGGGTCTTTACCCGACCAGTAAACCGGGTTGGCAAAGTACATCTCAAACACACCCTGGCTTACGGTATCAAACATTTCAAATACGCCAACTAGTGCCCCCGCCGGGTGTACTGTTATACTAAGCCGTCCGTCACTTGCCGCTCTCACATTATCGGCAAAGCGCTCAAGGGTAATTAAACTCGGGTCTCCCGCAGGCAGTAGGATTTGCATGTCCCATTCAAACGTTTCTGCTTCAGTTCCTCCTGTCGGAGCTGCCGGTCCTGTTGTCGGTGCTGCACAGCCAGCCATAACCAGGCTGACCACCAACACAATTGCCATTGAAAATACAAGTATTCCTTTTTTCATCAACTTACCTCCGCTGAGAATTCAAGATTGAGAGTCTTGCCGGACCTTTTATTACATATTGCACCCCCTTATTGTTCTGATCGATTCATTACCTTACTCGTGCACTCCGCACTACGGGTTTTTCAAGAATACCCACCAGGTGCCGCGACTCCTCCAGACATGAAGGTACCAATAACATTGCCCCCGGTGATAGGGAGAAGGAGGTGGGACGGATAGTCAGCATTATGGTATACGGTTATTCTGGAAGAGCTCTGCCGCAAAAGGTGACCGCTGGCAAAGAGTCCTTCAAGGAAAGCTTTCGCTGGCTCACCATCGGCAGAGCTGATTTTAAGTCCGATTCGGTGGCCGACTTTGAACAGGTTACTTGTGGGGGAGATGGCAATGTTAAATTCGTAAATCTCACCGGGAGTCAGGGGTTCTCTTTTGGTATGAGGGTGAAATGGCTCCCAGGGTTTGGACCGCTTTGGGTCAACCGCACGTTGTGACCCTCTCAGCCACCCTCTGGTAAGTAGTCTCTCGCCCTCGGCATTTACCAGTTCTCCTTTACTCGTTGAATCTACATCCCACAGGCTAACGAACCAGAGGGCCTCTTTGTCCGTAGTGGAGGCGTAAAAGTTCAGTACAATAGGGCCAATAACCTCGGTATTTTCGACCAGAGGTGGGGATAAGAAGGTGAGACTGCCGCGGGGGCTTAGCATAGGCGAATCACCGAAAGAAGAACAACCCTCGTTCGGCCAGAATTCATGCTCGCTCAGCAGCCCCTTTTCATGCAGGTAAAAGGGGGTCCACTTCGTCTCCGGTAGCGGCCAGTCCTCGGCTTCCTTCCATTCATCCGCACCCATGACGAAAAGCCTGACCGGTGGTTCATCCATTATGGCGGTCTGTATTCCCTTCAGCCAGTAGTCAAACCATCGCAGCGACTCGTACTGGTACTGGTACAGAGGGCGGTCGGAGTAGCTGACAGGCCCGATAGTCATCTTTTTTGGTGCTTTTATGTTTTCCCAGCTGCGGGACGCCGGCTCGGCTCCTTCCAGCCCGTAGCATGCCCAGTCCCCCCCAAGGTAGGTGGGTATCTTGATGTTCTTGTATTTTATATTGCGCTCTTGGTAGTAAGCACCATCAAGGTAATTAATCAGGATATCCACGATAAGCGGATTGGCACCTTTGTCGGGGTTCTTCAAGGCTTCAACGAGTTGTGGCACGGCGCAGATTTCCTCGTCCTGCAGTGCTCGCTCAATCGCTTGGTTATAGGCCTTCTTACTCATGTTTTTCAGGGACCAGGACTCAACTCTGGCATTGGCGAAAAGCTTGGTCCAGGCTAGCATGAAGGCATATTGCAATATACCACCGTGGTAGTATTTATCCCTGTAGAAATCGGTGTAGGCA
>CAZMZA010000233.1:0-1745 GCA_964570635.1 uncultured Dehalococcoidales bacterium | reverse complement strand
GTATGAGCGTAACGACATTGATTTCACCCGGGGGAGGTTCCGTATCCGGGGAGATACCCTGGAGATACAGCCGTCTTATGAAGAGATAGCCCTGCGCATTGAGTTCTTTGGCGATGATGTTGAGCGTATCGTACAGATAGACCCGCTGACCGGCGAACTGCTAAGTGAACTGGACTCGGTGGACATCTACCCCGCCAAGCACTTTGTTACCTCGCATGACAAGCTGATGCGGGCAATTGAGACCATCAAGCAGGAGCTACAGGAAAGGCTGGCTGAACTGAAACAGCAGGGCAAATTGCTGGAAGCGGCGCGACTTGAAGCCCGCACCAACTATGATATTGAGATGCTCAGGGAAGCTGGCTACTGCAATGCGGTGGAGAACTACTCCCGCCATCTGTCGGGACGGGCAGCGGGAAGTCCACCATGGACATTGCTGGACTATTTCCCCGATGACTTTTTACTGTTCATTGATGAATCACATATGACCCTACCTCAGGTTCGTGGCATGTATCACGGCGACCGCTCCCGCAAGGAAACGCTGGTGGAATATGGCTTTCGCCTGCCCTCGGCGTTGGACAACCGCCCCCTTAATTTCACCGAGTTTCAGGGGCGCATCAAGCAGGTTGTCTATACCTCGGCTACACCGGCAGAATACGAATACGAGCACAGCCAGCAGGTGGTGGAGCAGTTAGTCCGCCCCACCGGTCTCCTTGAGCCGACGATTGAGGTTAAGCCGACGAAGGGGCAGATTGACGACCTCCTCTACCAGATTAAGACCAGGGTGGATAAGGGTGAGCGGTGCCTGATAACTACCCTGACCAAGAGGATGGCCGAGGAGCTGGCTGACTATTTAATCGAGATGGGGGTAAAGACTCATTACCTTCATTCTGAGATTGATACCCTGGAGAGGGTGGAGATACTGCGCGACCTCCGCCTCGGCGTTTACGACGTGGTGGTGGGGATAAACCTCTTGCGGGAGGGACTTGACCTGCCTGAGGTGAGCCTGGTGGCAATTCTGGATGCTGATAAGGAAGGCTATTTGAGGTCGGAGGAGGCATTGATTCAGACCATGGGGCGTGCTGCCCGCCATATAGACGGGCATGTCATCATGTATGCCGATACCGTTACCGGTTCGATGACCAGAGCCATAGAGGAAACAAAGCGCCGCCGCCGGATTCAGGAGGCCTATAATAAAGAGCATGGCATTACTCCGCAGGGGATAAAGAAGGCAATAAAGGACATCACTGAGCGGGTGAAGGCTGTGGCTGAGACTAAAGCCCGCTACGAAGTTGTCCTCCCCACTACCAGGGAAGACATAACCCGCCTGATTAAAGAGCTGGAAGCGCAGATGAAGGTAGCCGCCAGAAACCTGGACTTTGAGAAGGCAGCGCTGATTAGAGACCGTATCATCGAGTTGCGTAAGGGAGAGGATTACATAGAGATAAGGAAATGAATGAACGGGTAGAGACAAGGCAGGAACGCCGCGAAAAGAAGCTAAGGAAAAAGCGGGAGCGGATACCCAAGCACGGGAAAAGCCTGGCTAGGGTATATATTGATGCCATTCTCAAGCGGTTAAAGCGGGGGGAGCAACGATTATAGTCAGGGGTGGCTACCTGAGCAGCGGATTTTACCGGAGTCTTATATAATGTTAAATATGTCTGGTATGCTGGCAGATACTTCAACCGTTGTCTTTTTCTCTATGGAGTTTGGCATTGACCCGGCCATGCCCACATACAGTGGTGGGC
>CAZMZA010000232.1:0-1749 GCA_964570635.1 uncultured Dehalococcoidales bacterium | reverse complement strand
CACTCAATCAGGAGAGTTTGAGATTGGAGACGTCATCAAGGGCATCAATACCAAGTTAATCCACCGCCACCCCCACATCTTCGGCTCACAAAAAGTAAAGGATGCCGATGAGGTGGCGGCGAACTGGGAGAGTCTGAAACAGGAAGAGCGCGACACCGATACTTCAGTCCTGGAGACTGTGCCGCGGCAGATGCCCGCCCTGGCGTACAGTAAGGAGATTCAGTACCGGGTGGCACGGCTCGGTTTCGACTGGGAGGACATTAACGGCGTTATCGACAAACTGACAGAGGAGGTCAGCGAATTCAAGCAGGCAGACAGCCATGAGGAGAGAGAGCAGGAATTCGGTGACCTGCTATTTACCCTGGTAAACATTGCCCGGCGGCTGAGGATAGATTCGGAGACAGCCCTGAGGGAAGCCAACCGGCGGTTCTACGAGCGCTTTAGCGGCATGGAAGAGCTATGCCGCCAGCGCGGGTTAAATTTCGGTGAGCTTTCCTTTGGTGAGCAAAACGCATTATGGGAGGAGGCAAAGAGGAGGGTAGAATAGGTTGGTCGGGGCGGGCGGATTTGAACCGCCGACCTCAGCATATAGATATTGACAATAGGGTATCAAGAATTGTGTAATAGGTTCACTAAACAAGTATTAGGAGGTCAGCCGTGTTTTTTAATGACTTGAGAGAGTTTATAGACGAGAGCAATAAACTGGGTGAGGTAAAAGTTGTCGAAGGCGCCGATTGGGACCTGGAAATCGGTGCTATCACAGAGTGGCAGGCAGGGACCTTTAACTCTCCGTTACTGATGTTTGATAATATTAAAGGCTATCCTTCCGGGTATCGAGTCGTCACTAACGTATATTCCACCAGGCAGCGTATGGCACAAGCTCTAGGACTTTCTCCTCAACTCAAACGAATGGAACTGGTCACAGCACTGAAAGAAAAACTGAAGAAAGGTTACAGCCCACTAATTCCCCCATCAGAGACAGACTTCGCCCCAGTCAAGGAGAATATTCATCTTGGGGATGAGGTCGACCTTTTTTCATTACCGACCCCTAAGTGGCATAAGCTGGATGGAGGTAGATATATCGGCACTGGCCACGCCGTGATAACAAAGGATCCTGACGAAGACTGGGTGAACCTGGGCTGTTACCGTGTTGAGGTTCAGGATAAGTCTACAGTAACAATATGGATGCAGCCCGGAAGACATGCGGAATTAATGATGAAAAAATGGTGGGCTAAGGGACAGAATGCCCCTGTAGCCATTGCCATTGGTCTAGATCCCATACTGTGGAGTACCGCCCATAGTGATCTTCCACCTAGAATATGCGAATACGATTATGCGGGAGGATACCGCGGAAAGCCGGTAGAGGTTACTAAAGGTGTCACCGTAGATTTACCCATTCCGGCACGGGCGGAAATAGTATTAGAGGGTGAGATGGTCCAGGGCGAGACCAGGGAAGAAGGGCCATTTGGAGAAGCTCCCGGGTACTACGCTACTGGAGTGAAGGCAGCACCAGCCGTGAGGGTGAAGGCGGTGCTTCACAGGGACAATCCCATAATTCACGGAGCCCCGCCCAATATGTTCCCGTCAGTCTGGAGCTTAGCTCACACTTACCGGCGAGCCGCCAATGCCTGGCTTGAACTGGATAAGCTGGTTACCGATATTACCGGAGTCTGGTTGCAGGATTATGCCGGTTTCCGGCCGCTGGTTATTTCACTCAAGCAGCAATATGCCGGCCATGCTAAACAGGCG
>CAZMZA010000231.1:0-1787 GCA_964570635.1 uncultured Dehalococcoidales bacterium | reverse complement strand
AAATCAGGTTAAAATTCTCCCTGAGAAATGCTTCTGTCTCTGCCTTCCCCTCAGGACTCAGGAACATAATGTGGAGGGCGTACAGGTCAGCATATTCTGGATATAGACCATAGATGGCGAATCCTCCGCCCAACCCGTTACCTCGGTCGTGCATATTGGCAATAGCCCTAATTACACCTTCGCCATGGAATCTCTTACCTGAAGTGTCCATGGCCCCAAATATGGAGCAGGCATCAATTACCTTGTCATCGTTGTGGGGATTATTTACCTTTCTTATATCTCTCATATTGTCCCTCCTGGAGTAAGAATGTCATTCTCCTACGAGTGCCTCCTCAGGCTGTTCGACAGAGGTTACTGAGGAAGCTAATAATGAATTTGGAATAGCTAACCGTGGTCGCCAGATTTCCTCAGGAAGAGAGGCGAGACCGAAATCGTCGGTGATGAGAACTTCTTTAAAAGCCTCAACGTTTACTCTATCCTTCATTAGATTGTATATGATGCCCGACTTCTCAATGTCACCGCTGAAGACTAGGCCTACTATCAGTCCGTTCTTCAAAACAACCTTCCTGTAAACATGGTCGTTTTTCTGACTGATTACCTCGTAGCTATCGTCAAGCGTGGTTACTGTGCCAGCCGAGACAATATTTACCCCGAAGTATTTTATTGAATTCATCGCTGTGCCACCTTGGTATTCAGTTGGAATACCGGCCATGTTGAAGCCGGCAACTCTTCCCTCGATATAAGCGTTGGGCCAGATGGGAGTAAGCCGGTTCTCGCCGTGGATGAAGTCGTAGGCCTCTGCCACATCCCCGCAGGCGTAGACGTCAGGGCTCGACGTAGCCATATGGCGGTTGACTATTATGCCGCGGTTTATCTTTATTCCAGTGTTAGACACAAGCTCAGTGCGTGGCTGCACACCGATAGCTACAATTACCATCTCACAAGGCATCGGCCGGCTATCGTCAAGGCTGACACCAGTGGCTTCACCGGGCAAATAGCTGCTAATCTCGCTTACCGTGTGCCTGGTTATTATTTCAACACCTGCCTCTGCTAGAGCTTTCGCCTCCAGAGCTGATGCTTTTTCATCGAGGATGGTGTTTAAAATTCGTTCCTTCATCTCGACGATGGTGACATCAATCCCTCTCTTTACCAGAGCCTCGGTAACACTTACCCCAATAAGACCGCCACCAATAACCACAGCCCTTACCTTCCTATGATAGTGGCTAAGGAACTCGTCGATTGCCTTGGCGTCATCAAGCGTGGTAAAGGTAAAGACTCCTTTCAGCCCAATACCATCTATCTTGGGAATGATGGGTAAGCCGCCAGTAGCCAGTAGTAGCTTCTCCCAGGTTATTTTTTTGCCGTCCTCGAGCTTAATGTAATGTTTATCTATATTAAGCCCCGTTACTCTCTGGCCTAGAATAGCCTGGATATTGTTCTTTTCATAGAAATCAAGCGGACGAAACAGCATTTTCTCCATAGGGTAGTTCTCAGCCAAATACCCTGAAATCAGCGGACGCGAGTAAACATGATAGGGTTCATCGGAGACGATGGTGATTGCCCCGACTTTGTCCACTTCACGGATAGCTTCCGCAGCTCCCATACCTCCGGCGGAGTTTCCAATAATCAGGTATTTTATTTTTTCTTCCCTTGTCATTGTTTCCCTGCCCAATCTGCCTATAGGCTACTAACCTTCGTACCTAGAGCGATCTTAATGAAGTTGTCGTAGAATCTGAGTCCGACCTCCCCACTTTTTTCCGGGTGAAACTGCGTAGCCACCATGTTGC
>CAZMZA010000230.1:0-1791 GCA_964570635.1 uncultured Dehalococcoidales bacterium | reverse complement strand
TAGATAATCCAGCCGAGGCACAGTCCTACTCAGACACCAACCGCCATCGGCCAGCAGGTTAGTTATTTGAAGGCTACCCGCAGCAGGTGGGTGGAGCAGGAAATACACGGGTCATAGGCCCTGACCAGCATCTCCAGGGTGTGCCTTATCTCGTCTTCAGGCTGACTCAATATCAAGGGCACCAGGGCTTCCATATCCTTCTGGATGTTATTGTGGTTCTGATTGGTGGGAATGATGCAATTAGCCCTGGTAATAATCCCGTTCCCATCGTAGGTATAATCGTGGAACAGGATGCCCCGCGGGGCCTCCACCGCTCCCACGCCCCGGCTGGCTCTTACCCTTACGGCGTTGTCCGCCTCCTTTAGACCCCGGTCTAGTATCTTATCAATAAGATTAAGGCTGTCCTCTACCGCGTGATAGGTCTCGATGAGCTGGGCTACGGTGATCATAAAGGGATTATGGCAGGGAGCCTTAAGCCCGAGCTCTGCCGCCACCTTCTGTGCCCGGGGCAGGAGCTGTTCCTGGTTGAGGTTGAAGCGGGCCAGGGCCCCTACCATGTAGGAATCCCGCTTGTTCCTGGTGTACTTGGCAGTGGAATGGGGCACACAGAACTCGTTGGTTACCTCAAGGTATTTGGCCACCGGTATAATACCGGCGTCCGAGGACGCTATGTCACCGCTGATGAAGGCATACTCTTTCGGGTCCTTGAGGGCAATATACTCTGTCTCACGGGTGAAATCGGGAATATTTAAGGTCCTGACCAGCTCCACCGTGGTATCAAGGTCAGCCAGAGCATCCTCCAGCCTGGCCCTCAGGGATTCCAGTTCGTTGGGGTCGGGCAACTTGGCAAATCCCCCGACTACACAGGAGAGGGGATGGGTCTTCCGGCCCGCCAGCGCCTCAGCCAGGTTATAGGCCAGCTTTTTAAGCCGCAGTGCCATCACAACGACGTCCTGGTGCGTCTCGACGAGCGGGAAAACACTGTCTGCACCCAGAAAGTCTGGCGCTGCCAGAAACAGAACATGCAACACATGACTCTCTAGCAATTCGGCATCATACAGCAGTTTGCGCAGGAGAAGTGTCTGGTCTGATGGTTCGATGCCAAAAGCGGCCTCGGTCGCCTGTATTGATGCCGTGGTATGGGCGATAGAACAGATACCGCAGATTCGGGAGGCGATATGGTGGACATCATCATAGTGCCGGCCGCGCAGCATGGCTTCAAAGAGCCGCGGGGACTCGATGACCTCCCAGAGGAGTTTTTCAATCCTGCCGTCCCGGGCACTGAGGATTATGTTGCCGTGTCCCTCGACCCGGGTCAGATGGTGAACATTAATATTCACCTGGGTCATTTGGTCACCTCCGCAAACGTGTTGTAAATCTTGAACTTCTCGATTGCCTGCCCTATCGACAGTCCGTACTTCTGAAGTATTTCCTTCTCGGAATCAATGTTGGGGTCATCAACCAGACCACGGCAGCCCCAGCACCGCCGTCCGCTGGTGACGCATATGGCATTACAGCCAGCCCGGGTCACCGGGCCAAGGCAGGTCATGCCCCTCTCGAAAACACAGACATTACCCGCCATCTTACATTCGACACAGACAGGGTAGCTGGGTATCGCCGGTTGCTTGCCTAAAAGCAACGCCTTGACTACCTTGAGTAGCTCGGCAGGCTGAGGCGGGCAGCCCCTTACATAGTAGTCTACCGGAACCACCGCATTTACCGGGCGGGCAGGAATGGTATCGTAGTATACGGCATCTTCTCCATAAACAGTCTTTAGCGCCTCCTCCATAG
>CAZMZA010000229.1:0-1845 GCA_964570635.1 uncultured Dehalococcoidales bacterium | reverse complement strand
ACTCCTCACGACGCAAGCGACGAAAGGCAGAGCCTCTGCTACCCCGTACCAGCCCGGAGCCGGAAATAGTACCCGAAGAGGAAGAAGAGGAAGAGGAGTAGTTTCCTCTCTAATGAGGTCAGTGCCCGCGCAGGCTTTTTATCAGGCGGAGTTCGTCCCTGGCTAACCTGGGCAAAAGGAATTTCTCCGTGACAACTTTCTTGCCTTCCCGGCCCAAGCTCTGACTAACCGTCGGGTTTTCCAGAAGGTACGTAATCTTCTCGGCACATTCCTCTACACTATCAACCAGATAGTTACTCAGTTCACCGGTCATCTGTAGCGGAATGCCACCGGCATTGCCAGCGACCACCGGGGTCTCTTTCCACAGTGCCTCGGCTACCACCAGGCCAAAGCCTTCTCTAATCGACTTCTGCACAACCAAATCAGCAGCCCTCTGGAAGGCATTCACCTCCATGTTGCCCACACCGGTCAGGTTAGAGAAGATAAACATGTCGTCATCCTTCACCGCTTCATTGCTAATCGCGGCATGCATATCCCACGCTTCGGGGTCATCCGGGGCAAAGCTACCTATCATGGCGAGCTGGAGACCGGGTATTCTTCGTTTGGCCATATGGTAAGCGTCTATGGTACCGAAAGGGTCTTTCCAGCGGTCAAAGCGAGATACCTGCGCAATCAGCAGGCGATTGGTATCAAAGCCCAGGTCCCTCACCAATTCACGGCACACGTATCGCTTAATGAACATATTCTTGGAACTGAAGGGGGAGATAGCCGGCGCCATGACCGCTACTTCAGAAACGTGAAGCTTAGCGGGGACAAACTGCTTGGAAGTGAAAACCACCGCATCGTGCTCCTCAACGTAGGGACGCAGGAAGTTCCAGGCTGTTTCATCCGGCTGCGAACTATCCACATGGCAGCGCCATATCCAACTGGCCTTACTTCCAGGCAAGTAGTGACGCAGCGCGGCTGGTTGCGGGTCGTTAACTATGAAAACATCATAATTCGGGTCCAGCTCTTTGGAATTAGCCAGATTATTAGCCTGGTAAACCCTCCTCAGGCTTTCTTTTCTTATTTCCTTAAAAGGGGCACCTTGCAGGGCATTATGCAGCCCCTTGGTAATGGTAAAGAAACGTCGGTCACCCCGTATGACCTGCCAGTCGGCCTTAATACCCAGGGAGCGCAGTAGCGGGATATAGGAGACCAGAAGTTCGGCAACACCCCCACCGAACGGGGTTGAGTTGATGTAGCACAGCCGCAGCCCCTTTAGCTCCTCCCCCAGACTGATAACTTCATCGATGAGCTCCCTGGACTGTATCAGGCGATACTTATCAATATCAGCCACACCCAAGGAGATTTTGTGTAGCATATTAGCTACCCTTATACATCGAGAGTTGCCACGATTTTCCTTCAGTGGTAATGGCGGGGGCAATTACCATCTCAGCGCGGTGCATCTCTTGAATGGTAAGCGCACCGCAGACACCCATGGCCGTGCGTAGAGCACCGACCAGGTTTTGACTGCCGTCGGTGACCGAAGCCGGACCGAAGAGGATTTGCTTCAGCGAAGCAGTGGTACCAACCTTTATCCGGGTTCCTCTGGGTAGTGCCGGGTGAGGGTGGGACATACCCCAGTGATAGCCCCGCCCGGGTGCCTCTTTGGCCTGGGCGAAAAGGGAACCTATCATCACCGCATCAGTGCCAGCGGCAAACGCCTTGCAGACGTCCCCCCCGTTGCGGAAACCACCGTCAGTAATTATCGGCACATACCGGCCTGACTCCTGCAGGTACTGGTCTCTGGCCGCAGCGCAATCGATAGTCGCTGTTATCTGCGGAACACCGACGCCGAGGACC
>CAZMZA010000228.1:0-1867 GCA_964570635.1 uncultured Dehalococcoidales bacterium | reverse complement strand
TCCCATTACCCCGCAGACCCATATCGTGGAACACATCGCCGAGCTGGTGGCTGATGGCGAGCTGGATGCCGCCTACATCCCGGTTGAATCTGAGCATTCCGCAATGAGTGCCTGTCTCGGAGCGTCGGCAGTCGGGGCCAGGACCTTTACCGCTACTGCGGGGCAGGGGCTGGAACTGATGCATGAGGTGCTTTATGTTGCCGCGGCGATGCAGTTGCCGGTAGTTATGGCTGTGGCCAACCGTGCTCTGTCGTCGCCGCTGAGCGTCTGGGGTGACCACTCCGATGCTATGGCAGTTCGTGATACCGGATGGATTCAGATGTTCGTTGAGAATGGTCAGGAGGCTGTCGATAACGTCCTGTGTGCCTTCCGGATTGCCGAAGACCCCAGGGTTTTGCTCCCGCTAATGGTTCACCTGGACGGTTTCTACCTGTCCCACGTGATTGAGCCTATTGTTTTCCCGGAGCAGAGTAAGGTTGACGAGTTCATTCCTCCCTATCAGCACCCCTCACCTCTAGACGCTGATAGACCGGTGACTATGGGGGCTTTCGGGCCGCCCGTCGTATATTCGGAGACGAAGAAGGCGCAGGAGGTGCATTTGAGAGCGGCTAAGGAGGTAATCCTCGAATGCTGGAGTGAGTTTGGCCGTCGCTTCCAGCGCCACTACTCTCCGGTGGAAAGTTACCAGTCTGAGGGTGCCCGGGTACTGCTACTAACTATGGGCAGCTTCAGCGAGACGGCGATGACCGCTATAGACAAGATGAGGGGGGAGGGCAGAGACGTTGGGCTGATAAAGCTTCGGCTTTGGCGCCCCTTCCCCTTTGAGGAGCTTCGGCGGGCTGTCAGTGAGGCTGAGGTTCTTATTGTGCTGGACAGGGCCCTTTCTTTCGGCGGACCCGGGGGACCGGTCTGTTCCGAGGTCAGGTCAGCCTTATACACTGAGGAAAGGAAACCAAAGGTGGTCAGCTTTGTTGGCGGTCTGGGTGGGAGAGATATTACCGTAGCCGGGTTTGAAGAAATAATCAACCGGGGCATAGAAATCTCCCAGAAGGGAAGCGAGCAAGAATTTGAAATCTTTGGGGTGAGGGAGTAATGGAAAAGTATGCTATCTATGTTCCCAGGTTAGTGACCAAGAAGGAGAACTTTGCTCCGGGGCACCGGGCGTGCGTCGGCTGCGGAGAGGTTCTGGCCGTAAGGCTGGCGTGTAAGGCGTTGGGGCAGAACGTGATAATTGTTAATGCCACCGGGTGCATGGAGATAGTCTCATCGCAGTTTCCCTATACCTCGTGGCGTGTTCCCTGGATTCATACCCTCTTTGAGAATACGGCGGCGGTGGCTTCTGGCGTGGAGGCCGGCTTGAAAACACTGATAAGGAAGGAAAGGCGTCAGGACCGGGGTACAAAAGTGGTGGCTATGGGCGGTGATGGTGCCACCAGTGACATCGGTCTTCAGGCGCTATCCGGGGCATTTGAACGGGGCCATGACCTGCTTTACATATGCTTTGATAACGAAGCCTATATGAATACCGGCATCCAGAGGTCTTCAGCCACTCCCTACGGTGCATTTACTACCACCTCTCCCGTGGGCAAGAAGAGTATAGGGCAGTTCAGCTGGAAGAAGGATATGCCGGCTATCTCGGTGGCTCACAACATTCCATATGTGGCTACCGCCTGTCACAGCTATCCGTTTGATTTGATGGCAAAGGTAGCCAAGGGGCTGGCGACGCCTGGCCCGGCTTATGTCCACATTCTCTCCGTTTGTCCCACTGGCTGGAGGTCTCCGGTCGACCTGAGCGTCAGGATAGGCCGTCTGGCGGTGGAGACCGGTATGTTCCCGCTGTATGAAGTGGAGGACGGTAATTATAAGT
>CAZMZA010000227.1:0-1868 GCA_964570635.1 uncultured Dehalococcoidales bacterium | reverse complement strand
CTCACCAGATATTATAGAATTACAGGAGCTTTTTGGCAGCCTCCGCACAATTGAAAAGGAAATAAAAGGAGAGTTGGGCATTGGTTAACAGCGACAGCATGCATGGCCTATACCGGGTTTTCCTTCATTCCTTGGATTATGTACCGAGCTCAGTCTTTGTTCCCGAAAACATAAGAGAGGTTTACGGTGTAGATACGATTATCAACCAGGATTCAGGAAAACCTCATATCATCCCACTGACACCTTGCCAGTCCTCACCCTCCGCTGAATCGGTGCATAAAGGGGTAATATGATGAGGAATACATATGCAGCGAAGGCGTTGCGGGTTCTCGTTCACTGATGTAGGATATGAGCAGATACAGTTTGCCTGTGGAGTCAAATTCGAGATAGGGAGGTTCGTTTATGCAGCTACAGCCACCATTCATGGTCTCCTATAGTGTTACCCAGAAATGCAATCTCAAGTGCAAGCACTGCTACAGTGACTCAGTTGACCGGGCAGCTTCTGATGAATTGTCCACACAAGAGTCCCTTCGGCTTGTGGAAGATTTGTCCAGGTGGGGGATAGGCCTGCTCATTATTGATGGCGGTGAGCCCCTGTGCCGGGAAGACCTGCTGGATATTGTGAGGTATGCCTCATCAAAAGGCATTAGAACCACCATTGGCAGCAACGGCACCCTCATCGACGAGGCGAAGGCCAAAGAGATGGTGGATGCCGGCGTCATGGCGGTTGCTATCTCGGTTGATGGCGCAGACGCCTTAACTCACGACTCCTTTAGAGGTGCGGGGGGGGCCTTTGAGCAGACCCTCAAAGGGATAGAAGCCTGCAGGAATACTGGTCTACCCTTTCAACTCAACATGGTCATCAGGAAAGATAACTTGTCGCAGCTTGAGGACATGCTTCGGCTGGCAGTCGACTTGGGCGCCAATGCTGCTGAGGTCTTTGACCTGGTGGCTGCAGGCAGGGCTAAGCATGAGTGCAAGGAGTTGGTCTTAAGTCTTGACGAGAGGAAGCTGACGATGGAGCGGCTTGCCGAGGCTCAGCGGGACTATCCGCTTGTGATAAGGGTTCCAGGGTGCCCTATGTATCCCCTTATTCTTCAGGAAAAAGACATCAAGCCGAAACACTTTCCGTCAGAGATGCTGCGCCGAATCCCTTACTACGGTAGGGGCTGTGCCGCTGGCATGCCCATGGGTTATGTGATGGTCTTGTCGAACGGCGAGGTGAATCCTTGTATGCTGCTCCAGGTTAACCTGGGCAATATCAGGGAACAGAGCATAATGTCTATCTGGGAAAGTTCACCGACGCTGGTCAGACTGCGTCAGAGAGACCTGCTTAAGGGTGAATGTGGCGCTTGCCAGTATAAACTCACCTGCTCCGGGTGCCGGGGCAGGACATACGAAGAAACGGGGGACATGATGGCCAACGACCCCGGCTGCTGGATTGTACCCGAGGTAGTCGAGAAACAGGAGAAGCAATATGGAAGAGTCGAATAAACCTAACGAGTTGCCCAGAAGCCCCAGGGGTAACACCCGAGTGCCACCGGAGAGCCTGTGAAAATCTTTATTCATGAGGTCAGCTTCATAGTGGTAATACTCGTTAATCAAAAACGTCATTACCATTACGGCAAATATGGCTATTGAGCCAAGGGGCTCAAAAGGATGGGAGTGGTTAATGTGGCCATTGGTCTTAATGCTAATGATAAACTGGTTCACGAGGAGATTACCAAGGTCCCCGGTTCGTTTGAGAAAACCAAGCGGGCAATTACCACCGTTGCTGAAATGGGCATAGGTCGCCTCCGAGGTCGGGGCGCAGGTAGTTCTTCTCAACCATTAAGATAGGAGAGCACTCAAACCATGGGAATACGAGA
>CAZMZA010000226.1:0-1879 GCA_964570635.1 uncultured Dehalococcoidales bacterium | reverse complement strand
CTGTGGAGATGACTGCGCCTTTTGCCTCGGCGTGCCTTGTCATATTTCCTTTTCGGTAACGGTGCCATTACTCTACCCCTTCTTGAAAAATTCCTTCTCCAGCTTCCACCACCGCGGATCATGCCCTGATGGAGGACAAGAACATTTTCCCTCGTTCAGATTATGACCACAGGAAGGACATAGTCCAGCACAATCCGGCTGACACAGAGGCTTCAGAGGCATTGTCAGTAAGGTATACTGCCTCGCCGCTTCGCTCAGGTCAAGAATGTGGTTCGCGTCGATAGTGAAAACACCAGGTTCTCCCGGTGAAGGCAGAGATACACCACTGACTACATCCACCGTAGGAAAGTACTCCTCCTCTATGCGAAAGCTGAGCTGACAATCAAATACGCTGAGACAGCGGCTGCACGTTGTCTTGGACTTGGCATCCAAAAAACCCTCTACCAGAATACCCTGATCGGTGCGGACAAACTCCAATTTACCCCAGACCTGGATAGTTCCTTCTTCTCTTCCAACCACGTCATCGATGTCAACCCTCCGAGGAGCGCCAATAGGCTCCTTCAAACGCTGGGCAACATTTATCGCTATCCCGGAAGCTCCTCCCGATTCCCCAGCCGCAGGACACTGTCTGCCAACCAAACATCCTATACTCTTCTCCATCACTCGCCCCCTTTACAAGAAACCCGCTTATGGTCTTCCACATAATTTTGTATGGAGTTCCCATAATGACCATAATCAGGGCACCACATTCTTGCTCGCCACGGTGGGCATATTATAGGCACAGCCCGATATCCTGTCAACAGTAACCTCGCCATCCCTCTTGACAATCTCCCTTTTTGTGTTATTCTTGTATAAAATGTATAAAAACATTTACTCATTTTCATGATGACAAAGAATCCTTGTCTAGCAGAAAAACCAGTCCACTCCATCATAATTCCCGCCTACAACGAAGAAGCAGGTCTGCCAGTGGTCTTAGAGAAGGTCTTCGAGGTGATCAATAGCACCTTTGAGGTGGTAGTGGTGGACGACGGTTCTTCTGACCGGACAAGGGAAGAAGCCGAGCGCTACCCATGTGTTCTTGTTTGCCACGAGGCTAATCGCGGTAAGGGTGAGGCCATGAGAACGGGTATCCGCCATGCTCGCGGAGAGAACATTGTATTTATCGATGCCGATGGTACCTACCCTGTGGAAGCAATTTTGGAAATCGCTGCTGCCTTGGAAGAATACGATATGGTCGTGGCTTCCCGGGCTACTGGTCGGAACAATATTCCCGCCTTCAACCGCATCGGCAACGCTACTCTTCGCCATACCATCCGCCAGCTCTATGGCTTTAGAGCCAATGATCCCCTGACTGGTCTTTACGGTCTCAAAAAATCTCACCTGGAGAAAATGACGCTACACTCAGGGGGCTTTGGCATCGAATCAGAGATCGCCCTCAAAGCCGCTTCCCAGGGGCTTCAGATCAAGGACATCCCCATCACCTACCAGGAGCGTATTGGTGAAGCCAAGCTCAACGGGCTTCAAGATGGCTACCGCATTCTTCGAACTATCCTTTCGCACCTATCCCTTTACAACCCCACCCTTCTTTTCATTATCCCGGGCATAGCCCTCTTCTCCCTCGGGCTACTGCTCATGGCAGCTTTATATTCCCAGCCTCTTGAGTTCAGGGGCTTGTGGTTGGGTGACCACACCTTTGCCCTGGGATCTCTCGCCGCCCTCGCTGGCTCTCAGATCGCGATGTCGGGTCTTGCCGTGAAACTCTATGCTCTCAATTACAAATATACCACCCCCGACCTACTTACCCGCCTCTTTTCCCGCAAGCACACGGCGAAGTTTATCCTTGCTTTTAGCCTCACCCTTATTGTTGCCGGAATCATCC
>CAZMZA010000225.1:0-1885 GCA_964570635.1 uncultured Dehalococcoidales bacterium | reverse complement strand
CTACCACACTGTCCAAAACCAATGATCACTACTTTCATTTATCACCTCCATATTGAAGTTAAATATACTCGAATGCGGCTTCAACACTATTGAAAATCACCACCTCCTCAGTTCAAGCGCTCATCTTAAGGTGCGCAACATTCCGGCTTCGCCTAAAAGGCACGCACAATACAATTCTATCTTATACAATAAGATTGTAAATAGAGAGATAGTAACGGACGTTCTGGTACTATGGGGTATGAGACATCTGGAATAAAGGAGTTCAGTCCTCTACCAGGCCATCAGCTTTTACAGTGCAAATTAAAGTGGGATTAGTTTGTTGACGGTCAAATTGCGGAAGATTATAATGCTGTAAAAGGGGAACAATGAGACTGCCACAGTTTCGCTACGTCCGACCGCATACCCCGGAAGAAGCCAGTTCATTCCTCCATGAGCACCAACTGGAGACAGCCGTGCTTGCCGGGGGCACGGCCCTGATGATTAACCTGGGACAGAGGCTAATTGAGCCCAGTTATATCCTCGGCCTAAAGGGCATTACCGGCCTGGACTACATACACCGTGATAAAGAAAGGAATCTGGCAATCGGCGCCCTCACCACCGTTTACGACCTGGCGCGTTCACCGCTTATCACGGAGCAATACCCCGCTCTCGCCCAGGCGGCAGAGGCTATGGCCATGCCCGCTATCCAGCAGATGGCGACGGTGGGCGGTAACCTGTGTCAGGATACCCGGTGTATATACTACAATCAGTCCCAGTTCTGGAGACAGGCGCGACCTCCCTGCTTCAAGAGGGGTGGTGATATGTGCCATGCCGTGAAAGGCGGCAAGCATTGCCTGGCGGTATATCAGGGAGACCTGGCCCCGGTCCTTATAGCTCTGGAAGCCAGGATTAAACTGCTGAAGAAGGGTAGAGAGAGAGTGATACCACTCGGTGAGCTCTTCACCGGCAAGGGAGATATTCCCATTACCCTTGCGCCGGATGAGATTGTCTCCGAGATTCAACTGCCACCGCCCTCGGAAAACAGCGCCGGTTCGTACCAGAAGCTCCGGGTGCGCGAGGCGATAGATTTCCCCCTTGCCTCAGTAGCCGCTGTACTGGTGATAGATGACGACAAAGTATGCCATAAAGCCCGGCTGGTCCTCGGTGCGGTCGCCCCCGCCCCATTTGCAGTTAACGAAGCCGAGTCCATTTTGGAGGGTAACAGAATCACCGAGGGGCTGATTGAAGCCACCGCCGAAGCCGCCTTCAATAAAGCACACCCGGTGGCTAACCTGAGCATTGACCCTGATTACCGGCGAAAAATGATACGCGTGCTCCTGAAACAGGCAGTCAAGCAAAGCATGGGGCGCAATGGTCAACGATGAAAATCCAGGTGGATTCCAATATGACGATATACGGGGAGTTCCAGCCGCCAGTTGAAATTGAACTGAATAAACCAGACGCGACCCTGAAGGAACTGCTGGAGGCACTGTCGAAGCGGTGTCAATCGGTTGAATTCACCCGGGATAACGAGCTGGGGAGTGACGTACAAACGATACTGGTAAATGATAAGGAGCAGATTCACCCTGATGCCCACCTGAAAGACGGTGACTGGGTGATGGTAGTCATCGAGATGGCGCCATTGGGAGGGGGATAAGGCCGGATGGAGAAACACACCATAAGGCTGAAGGTCAACGGCGAGGACTACGAATTATCCGTGCCGCCGAACCGGACACTACTCGAAGTTTTAAGAGAAGACCTGGGTCTGACCGGGGCCAAGGAGGGCTGCCAGGACGGGACCTGCGGCTCATGCACGGTTCTCCTGGATGGCAAGCCAGTCCGTTCCTGTATCTTCCTGGCCGTGGAGGCGGAGGGCAAGGACATCCTTACCATAGAAGGACTTGCC
>CAZMZA010000224.1:0-1904 GCA_964570635.1 uncultured Dehalococcoidales bacterium | reverse complement strand
CCAGTACACTGAACTGAAGACGATAGTTCAGCCGTTTGCGGCCTATGGTGCCAGATATGAAATGATCCGCACGGGTCAGGCTCAACTGTCTACTGCTCCAAGCATCGGCGTTTACCGCAATGCCTGGAATATTCCGGGACCAACATATCCAAACCTGCCAGGTGCCCCTTTCCCTGAATTACGTATGATTTTAGGAGGCAACTATCTCTATTATGGCTGGTGGACTACTGCTGAGACCGGGATAAAGACCATCCCCGACCTTAAGGGACATAAAGTTGCCGTTACCATCAAGGTGATGGTGCCTAATACTATATACAACTACGATGAACTCGTTGCTTTTGGCCTTGACCCAACAAAAGACGTCCAGGACGTCCCCTTTCCCAGCACCACAAATGCTCTCGATGCCCTCATAAACGGCGACATTGATGCCGCCGGCACAGCTCTGGGCGGAGCTAAAGTAGTGGAGCTGGATGCCAAGAAAGGCGCCGTATTGCTTCCGTTTCCAGCCGACAAAATAAGTTTTATCAGGGAGGCGCCCGAAGCATTCTATGCTGTTACAGTCCCGTCGTACATTGCCGGGGTCCATGAGGATACCCCGGCGGTTGGCTCACCGAATATTTTGATATGCAATGAGAACCTCGATTCCGAAGTCGTGTATCAAATCGTCAAGGCTGTTATAGAGCATGTCAGTGAGATAAAGGCGGTAGCCACCGAGTTCTACGAATGGGGCAAGGATTGGGCCATCCCCCCAACTTTGATGATTCCATTTCATCCCGGCTCGATTAAATACTTTAAAGAACAGGGGATGTGGACTCCTGAGCTGGAGGCACAGCAGAATAAACTCCTGGAGGACATGAAGAAACTTAAGGGTTCCTGAGGAGCTCCCCACATCATCATAAGGACAAACTGAAAGGCCGGGCGATAAGAGGAGTCAAAGTTCTTCCGCTTCTGGGGACGCATAGGCTTGCAGCATCCTATACCACGTGGTGGTTATTGAGCTGGAGATGATTCTGTATTACCTGCCAGTGTGAGATCTCGGCTGCAAGGTCTATACTGGCGTGAACATGCAGCTGTATGACAAGGACCAGCGCCGTTTCGGGCAGTTTTAATATGGCCGGAATATTATGGCAACGGACAAAGTGACGATAGAGGTAAGCCGATACCGAGAGTACAGAGGCGCGATGGCCACAGTGGTGAAGGCCATCTCGGTGGTCTTGCCTCTGTACTGCATAGTATACGTGCTGAATATTTTCGGCCTCTATTTTGGCATTATCTTCTATCCAGCTTCATTCACAGCGCTGTTCCTGCTCCTCGTCCTGGTTCTCACCTTTCTCCTTGTTCCGGCAACACAGAACGCCCCCAGGAACAGACTACCCTGGTATGATGCGCTCCTTTGCCTGGCCACTCTGCCACCTACTATCTACATCTTCGTTAACTGCGAGAGCATATTTCTCATGAACCGCATATGGGCTACGTTTGGGGAACAAGCACTGTTTGTTACCCTCATTGTAGTCCTGTTTGAGGCTTTAAGGCGCACCGTGGGCTGGGCAGTGTTGCTTCTGGCACTGCTCTTCATATTCTATGCCAGATTTGCTTATCTGCTCCCGGGATTGTGGGGGTCTGTTCCCTTCTCCTTATCTCAGTTGACTGCATACATGTACCTCTACAATAGCGGCACTTTTGGCTTTGTTCTGGAACTGGCAGCTACAGTGATTATCCTCTTCGTTACCTTTGGTGCCTTCCTCGAGAAGGCCGGAGGTGCCAGGTTTTTCCTTAACTTGGCACTAGCTGTAGCCGGACATTTCAGAGGAGGACCGGCTAAGGTAGCCATCATAAGCAGCGCTCTTTTTGGCACGCTTTCGGGAAGTCCGGCAGCAAATGTAGGTGTCACCGGAGCTGTAACC
>CAZMZA010000223.1:0-1924 GCA_964570635.1 uncultured Dehalococcoidales bacterium | reverse complement strand
GGCCAGGGGTAACCAGCTGGCATTCCAGGTCTGCCAGAACTGCCCCGACTGGGACCGTATGGGGCCGCCGGTGCCAAAGGAAGAGAGGGGCTGGTTTAGCGAAAAAGGAGGGAGCATCTGATGACGGATTTATTGGAGAAGCTGTACCGCCTGCTGTGGAGCCGGGTAGGAGGCAGGCCGTGGACGGAGATAGTACGTGACGACCAGAAGAAATCTCCGCTCGTGTTTTTGCTCATTTTCCTCGGCCTAGGCATCCTGACCGGTAAGACGGCTGGAAAATACTGGTGGCAGATACTCATTGGTTTCCTGGCGGGCATACTCTGCGGGCATTTCTGGTGGTGAGCTATATGGAAGACGACATCGTAAGGCATCTGCGGGAACAGGAAAGGATTCTGGGTGAAATGCGTTCTAATGTACATCGCTGGATGGACGAGCTTCTCCGCGACGCATTCAACCCGGAGAGCTTCCTTCGCTATGTCGCCAGCATGGGGATAGACGTTTCGCAGGTCCCGAACCTGGTGGGACAGCCTGGCGGCTTTGACGCCTATCGAGTACTCGGGCTGGAAAAGACGGCGACGGATGGGGACGTCAAGAAGCGGTACCGCGAGCTCCTCATCAAGCTCCACCCCGACACGGCTGGTGTCAGGGGTACCGATTTCCTGCTCCAGATGATGATTGCCGCTTACCAGCAAATAGCTAAAGAAAGGGGATGGCACTAATGAAAGACGGAGACACCGAACTGCTTATCAAGATAGCTCAGTTTGAAGACACCCATGACATGGAGAAGGAGTTCAAGATTGGCTGGTCCTGGCGGCATGTCCGTATCTGGCCGGCAACCTTGAGCCGTTTATTCAAAGACGGCTACCTGGACAACGTATTTCGCTCAAACTCATATACAGGATACCGCCTGAGCGAGCTGGGGAAGGCGATAGTCAGCGGCAAGCAGCAGGAAGACGTGGCAGAACCCGGTACACCACAGCCGCTGGAAATTGCTGAGACTATCTTCAGCGACATCGTCGGGCACGAAGACGTCAAGGAGCTTCTAACTGCCTGTTTGCTGGCCGAGAAGCCGGTGCACGTGCTGCTGGCGGGACCGCCCGCCCTGGCCAAGAGCCTCTTTCTCTGGGATATCGAACGGGCAGCCGGTGAGAATGCGATCTGGCTGGTTGGCTCGGCCACTTCAAAGGCCGGCCTGTGGGATGTGGTAGCCGAGCGGCAACCGCAAATTCTCCTCATCGACGAACTGGACAAGATGAGTGCCACTGACACAGCCGCTCTGCTCTCTCTTATGGAAGGAGGCCGGCTGGTTCGCGCCAAGAGGGGACGAGAGTTAGACCTGTCCAACCAGTTACGCGTGGTGGCTGCCTCCAATCGCATGGACAGGCTCTCACCGGAACTCAAGTCGCGTTTTGCCATACGGAAGCTAAAAGCCTACAAGCGGAGCGACTATCTGGCGGTGGTTAAGGGAGTGCTGGTCACCCGCGAGAACATGGATGAAGAACTGGCCGCTGAGGTAGCCCACAGTCTCGATGGTTTCAGCCAGGACGTCCGGGACGCGGTCAGGGTAGCCAGGTTGGCGCCGCGGTTGGGGATAAAAAGGGCAGTTAAATTAATTATTGGAGGTAATACAAATGAAAAGTGAGAAGGAAATTCAGGAGAAACTCGGCTTCTACGAGGCGATACTGGCCGGAATAGAAGCTGGAAAGGTAATGGACGACCCGAGAGTATTCTTGGGGCTAAGCCAGTACTTTCCAACAGAAATGGTGGGCATACTTCGAGCTTCTGTCGGGATGGACACAGGGGTCGATAATCTGCCGTCTGAAGACCGGCAGTGGATCCGGCAGTGGTTTAGCTCCCTTACCGGTTTTGCCCGGGAAGTACTGGGTAGCAGGATAGAAATTCTCAGGTGGGCGCTGGATAGAGC
>CAZMZA010000222.1:0-1947 GCA_964570635.1 uncultured Dehalococcoidales bacterium | reverse complement strand
CTGCTTCAGGGGGCGCGGCTCACCACCTGGGAGCTGAAGAAGGCTGAAGTCCCGTTTACCCTCATCACCGACTCAATGGCGGGCTACTTTATGAGCCAGGAGAAGGTCAGCTGCGTCATTGTCGGTGCCGACCGCATCGCCGCTAACGGCGACACCGCCAACAAGATTGGCACCTACAACCTGGCGGTACTGGCCAAAGAAAACGGCATACCCTTCTACGTAGCGGCGCCCACCACCACCATTGACCTGTCTCTGGCTTCGGGGGACGAGATTCCGATTGAGGAGCGAAGTCCGGAGGAGGTAACCCGTATTCAGGGGGTTAGCATCGCCGCCGGGGGGACAGACGCCCGAAACCCCGCCTTTGATGTTACCCCCCACCGCTACATCACCGCCATCATCACCCAGAATGGTATAATGAGAGAGCCGTACGTGGAGGGGCTGAAAAAGCTGGCTAGTAATGACACATGAGGAGGTCTCTTGATGCCGCAGGCTAAAATCGGGGTTATCGGCGGGACGGGGCTTTATGATATTGAGGGGATAACGGATATTGAAGAGGTTGATATAGACACGCCCTTCGGCAAGCCGAGCGACGCCATCACCGTCGGCAAGCTGGAGGGGGTGGGGGTTGCCTTCCTTGCCAGGCACGGCAAGGGGCACCGCATCTCGCCTACGGAACTACCCTCAAGAGCCAACATCTACGCCCTGAAGTCGCTGGGGGTGGAACAAATCATCGCTATCTGCTCGGCAGGTAGCTTCAAGGAAGAGATAAAGCCCGGCGACCTGCTTATCCCCGACCAGCTCATTGACCGCACCTTTAACCGGGTAAGCTCCTTCTTTGGCGAGGGCATCGTCGCCCACATCCCGTTTGCCAACCCCTGCTGCCCGGTGCTGAGCCGGGTTTTGTTTCAGGCAGCCAAAGAAGCCGGAGCCAGTGTCCACCTAGGAGGCACCTTTGTGGTCATGGAAGGTCCCGCCTTCTCCACCCGGGCTGAATCACAGCTCCACCGCTCATGGGGAGCGGATATTATCGGTATGACCGCCCTGCCCGAAGCCAAGCTGGCGAGGGAAGCCGAAATCTGCTACGCTATTATCGGTCGTGTCAGTGACTATGATAGCTGGCACGAGAGAAAAGAGTCGGTCACGGTAGATGCTATCCTGAACATCCTGCACCAGAACACCGAGACCGCCAAGCAGATTATCAAGCTGGCAGTAACCAAAATACCCGGGAATCGTGATTGTGAATGCGCTACGGCGCTGAAGACCGCCTTTGTCACCGACCCGGCACTCATGCCCGCCGAGCAGAAAGCAAAGCTCAACCTGCTCATAGGCAAGTATTTAACCCGAGGAGATAGTTGACGTATATGTCCGAAACGCAATTTGGCTGCCTGCCGACCATCATCGGCAGCATGCCCCATACTGACCCTCAGACGGCATGCTCTCAGGTCCTAGCCTACCTCAAAGACATACCCGCCTGGCCCCAGCTACCCAGACGTGCCTTCACGGAGAATATGTATGTCCAGTACAGCCAGGGCTTTCCCGGCGTGGTGGTCAAGGAGAACAACTTCTACATAGACCTCTCCCAGGACCTGGATAAGCCGCTGGAGAAGCTCTACGCCGCCTATCTGGACAACGATGTTGACCGCTATCCCATCGGCCCTGATTATGCGGCCGGTCTTTATACCTTATTGTCAGTCACCGACCTGTCACCCCTCGCCGTCAAGGGCCAGATAACGGGACCGGTGACCTGGGGGCTAAGCGTAACCGATGACACCCGCCGGGCAATAATCTATGACGATGTCCTGGGTGACGCCGTACCCAGGTTCCTCAAGCTCAAAGCGGGCTGGCAGGAAAAGGAGCTAAGGAAAATCTGCCCCAACACCATCATCTTCGTTGACGAGCCATATATGGCCTCCTTCGGCTCGGTCTCGTTGCCCCTGTCCAAGGAGA
>CAZMZA010000221.1:757-1960 GCA_964570635.1 uncultured Dehalococcoidales bacterium | reverse complement strand
TGAACTGCCTGGGGTAATAGTGAACGTGATGCGCGGTGGCCCAGGACTGGGCAACATCGGTGGTGCCCAGGGCGACTATTTCCAGTCCACCAAGGGCGGCGGCCATGGTGATTACCGCCTCATTAATTTGGCCCCGGCCTCGGTACAGGAAATGATGGACCTGACTATGCTGGCCTTTGAGCTGGCTGATAAATACCGTAATCCAGTAGTCGTGCTCGCCGACGGTTTCCTGGGGCAGGCCATGGAGCCCATAGTAATCCGGGAACCAGTCACAGAGCTGCCCGACAAACCCTGGGCTATCACCGGAGCCCAAGGTCGTCCCAAGAATGTGGTCAATTCCTTCGAGATGGACCCCGCCGATTTCCCACCCCGGGTCAAACTTTTGCTGCAGAAATTCGAAAAGATACGCCGGAACGAGGTCCGCTATGAAGGCCTCAACCTGGACGATGCCTCCTTGGTGATAGTGGCCTATGGCAGTGTCAGCCGCTCAGCCCTGACCGCTATGAGAATGGCTCGCCTTAAGGGAATACCGGTGGGGTTGCTCCGACCCGTTACCCTTTTCCCCTTCCCCCACGAACCCCTATCAAAGCTGGCCCAGAGGGTCAACGATTTTCTGGTGGCGGAACTAAGTTTCGGTCAGTTCGTCGAAGATGTCAAACTGGCCGTGGGCCTAGACAAGAGGGTGGAACTGGTCAACCGATACGCCGGTGTGCCTCTTTCGGCAGAGGAGATACTGGAAGCCGTAGAGAAAATGGCAAAATAACCTACTGGCAGGTGACATGACTGAAATGGGAACCTCGGAATTGGATACCGTGCTTTACAGCAAGCCCGAATCCCTGGAGGCGCGTCCTTCACACCTGTGCCCTGGCTGTGGGCATGGTATCGTGCAACGTCTCATCGCCGAGGTAATCGATGAACTGCAAATCAGAGAAAGGGCGGTGTGCGTGGCTTCCGTCGGTTGCACCGTCACTGCCTACAACTATTTTAACTTTGATGGTCTGGAATCGGCTCACGGGCGTGCCCCGGCTGTGGCGACAGCTATCAAGCGGTGTCACCCTCACCTTGTCCCCTTTACTCTTCAGGGAGACGGCGACCTGGCAGCCATCGGCACCGCCGAATTAGTGCACACCTGCGCCCGTGGCGAAAATATCACCATTATCTTCCTCAACAACGCTACCTACGGCATGACCGGGGGCCAAATGG
>CAZMZA010000221.1:0-747 GCA_964570635.1 uncultured Dehalococcoidales bacterium | reverse complement strand
CCAAATGGCTCCTACCACCCTCATCAACATGTACTCCACCTCAACCCCCAACGGCCGCGACCCCGCTTTGTCCGGGTATCCCATTCGGGTATGCGAGATGCTCTCCAGCCTGGACGGGCCAGCCTATATTGCCAGGGTCTCTGTACACAACCCGAGGACAGTTCGAAAAACGAAGCAAGCTATAGAGCTTGCCTTCAGAACGCAGCTAGCCGGTTTAGGCATGTCGCTGGTAGAAGTATTGTCCCCCTGTCCGGTGAACTGGAAGCTGGAGCCGGTTAAGGCAGTGGAGTGGCTGGCTAAGCATATGCTCCGGCAGTACCCCCTGGGAGAGTATAAGGTTATCGAGGCCGTTACCACGCTGAAGAAAGAAGGCCGGCTATGCATGCAGAAATAGCCATTGCCGGTTCCGGTGGACAAGGGGTACTGCTTATCGGTCGGCTCCTGGCCGAGGCAGGCCTCCTCGATGGGCACGAGGTAGTGTGGGTACCCTCTTACGGGGCCGAAAAGAGGGGCGGCACCGTCTTCTGCAATGTCACCATTTCCGACGAGAAGATAGGAGCGCTATTTGTCACCAGGCCTACTGCGGCTATTGCCATGAACCCGACTTCCCTGCGGAAGCTTGAGCCGGCCATGAAGCCAGAGAGCCTGCTGATTGTCAATCAGTCTCTGGTTTCGTCAAAGGTAAGACGGGAGGACATTCGTGTGGTCTATGTACCCGCCAACGATTTAGCTGCTGAGTTGGGGGAT
>CAZMZA010000220.1:0-1972 GCA_964570635.1 uncultured Dehalococcoidales bacterium | reverse complement strand
CTCACAGACGGTATGCAGCTTTGAGTCTCGCATCAGCCTTCTCATCCTGCCCACTACGGTGGGGTTGAGAGGACTGAGCTTTAACCATTCCGGGCGTCTAACATAGCCAGGCATTTTTTCAATCCCTGTTTCCGAGTTAATTCAAATGTCTCTGAAAAAGAGTCAAGTAGTGCACCGGTAATCGCTTCCGCAGCAATGGAATAGCCCAATAATTTTGAAATGTTGGTCATCACCTTTCCTTTCATGCCGCAGGGGTTGATATACTGGAAATGACGGAGGTCGGTATTCACATTGAGGGCAAAGCCATGCATGGTAATATGATGACTGACGTGGATACCTATGGAACAAACCTTCTCGTCGCCTACCCAAACGCTGCCGGGGAATCCGGCAACCCGATGACCCCGGAGACCCATGTTGAGCAGTAATCTGATGATAACCTCCTCCAATTTAGCGATATATTCCCGCACGCCCAGGCATAGTTCTTTGAGGTCGAGGATGGGATATCCGACGAGCTGCCCGGGGCCATGGTAGGTTATGCTGCCCCCCCGATTGGTATGGTAGACAGTTATCCCCTTCTGAGCCAGTACTTCGCGAGGGGCAACCATATCTTCTTCTCCTCTGAAGCGTCCCATAGTGAGAACCGGCGGATGCTGCAGTAGCAGGAAAACATCGGGAATGCTCCTTTCACCCCTCGCCTGCACCAATCTCCGCTGCAGATGCAGGGCACTCTCATAGGGAATCACGCCCAGGTAGTCGGCAAGATACGCCTTCTCGATCGATGTTCCCTTAAGAGGCTCAGAATAATCAACTTTACTGTCAGTGGAGATAACCATTGCTAAAGTCCTACATCCTCTGGAAGTGTATCGAGCCGTCCAATTGTCCCTTCGCCGCTTCCTGTACTGCCTCCGGTACCGTGGGATGAGCATGGATGGTATGGGCAATGTCTTTCGCGGTGGCACCCATTTGCATCGCCAGCGTGCCTTCAGCGATAAGGTCACTGGCATGAGGCCCCATGATGTGCATGCCAAGAACACGGCCATCCTCCGCATCGCAGATTAACTTCACCAGTCCCGCCGTTTCACCCATAGCAATAGCGCGGCCGCAGGCGAGGAAGGGGAATTTACTCACTTTATACGGTATATCTCTCTCATTGGCCTCTGCCTCGGTAATACCGACACAGGCTACCTCGGGCTGGACAACAACACAACTGGGCACAGCGTTATAATCTACCTGCCGGGAGCGCCTCAGGGCATTCTCAACCGCCACCTCCCCCTCGTAGGAGGCAACATGAGCCAGCATCTGCCTGCCGAGCACATCGCCGATGGCATAGATGTCAGCTACAGTTGTCTCCAGGTATTCATTCACCACGATGGCCGACCCGTCCATCTTCACATCGAGTTCCGCCAGTCCCAAATCAGCAGTATACGGTTTACGCCCGGTAGCCATAAGAACCATCTGCCCCTCGACTCCCTGTTCACCTTCCGCCTCATCCCAGACCACCCTTAGCGATTCTCCTTCCTGTCTGATTGCTTTCACCGCGGCGCCAGTTTTTACCGTGATACCCTGTCCCGGCAGAGTCTGAGCAAATCGCCGCCCAACTTCTTCATCAAGAGGCTCCAGGCGAAGCGGACGTCTCTTCACAATGGTTACCTCCGTCCCCAGTGCCCGAAAAATACAGGCGAACTCGGCGCCGGTGTAGCTGCCACCGATAACCACCAGGCTCCTGGGAAGCTCTTCCAGCTCGAGGATGTCATCGGTAGTGAGCACCCCGGGCAAGTCGAGGCCTGGGACAGGCAGCAGAGTTGACTCCGAGCCGGTAGCAATCACAATCTTTCTGGTGGTTATTTCATCACCATCCACTTTAACCAGATACGGAGATAGGATACGGCCGATACCTCTGTGGACATTTACCCTGTTGGCTTTCATCAGCTGCTCGACACCGGATACCAGCTTCTCCACTACGTTTCTTTTC
>CAZMZA010000219.1:0-1972 GCA_964570635.1 uncultured Dehalococcoidales bacterium | reverse complement strand
GACTCATCAACGCTGGAATAACCCTGTCGAATAACGCCATCCACGGGTATCCGCTCGCCCGGTCGTACCAGAATAAGGTCGCCGACCAGAACTTCTTCAACAGGAATCTCCACCTCCTCTCCACCACGCACAACCAGAGCCGTCTTGGGCTTCAGACCGACGAGCTTCTTTATCGCCTCTGAGGTCTGGCCTTTAGCTCTAGCCTCGAGAAAACGGCCCAAGAGAATGAGGGCAATAATCATGGCCGAGGTATCGAAGTACAACTCCGGTTCCAGACCGCCAGCGGTAAAAAGCCCCGGAAAGAGGACAGCTATCATACTGTAGAGGTAGGCGGCTGAGGTGCCCACAGCAATCAGGGTATTCATGTCGGTGGTCCGGTGTCGCAGTGCCCCCCACGTACCCCGATAGAACCGCCAACCGGCCCAGAACTGCACCGGCGTGGCCAGGGCCCACAAAAGGTACGGTTTTCCAGCGAAGGAGGGGGCCCACATTAAGACCATAATGGTTGCGGCGAGAACCGCCGCCAGGATAAGCCTGTTCCTTAGACCTCGGGTCTCCCGCCGGGCAGCCGCGCTGATATCCTCTAACGTTTCGGCTTCCGAGCCCAGTTCATAGCCAGCCTCTTTCACCGCCCGCCGCAGGTCAGCTGAATCCGTACCCTCGACATATTCTACAGTGGCCTTCTCTGAAGCCAGGTTGACACTGGCTGAGACTACCCCAGGCACGCCTGAGAGCGCCTGCTCCACGCGGGCAACGCATGAGGCGCAGGTCATCCCGCCTACCGGGAAGATGGATTTCCTGGTGGCCACCCCATAGCCTACCTGAGAGATGGCACCCTTGATTTTGGCCAGGTCTACCTGGGAGGGGTCATACTCTATAGTAGCCTTCTCCGAGGCAAAGCTCACGTTTGCCCGCTCCACCCCGGGAGTCTCAGCCAGACTCTTCTCGATGGTGGCGGCGCAGGTGGTGCAGGTCATGCCGGTGATATTAATACTGGCCTTTTCGGACTTCCTGGAGCCTGATTTCTCAGCCATTCATTTCTTCTCCGAGCCTGGCGGTCTCCCCCAGCTCTACACCAATAGCTAGGACAGGTCCTTCTTAATCTGCTCGAACTCTTCTTTGGATATCTCCCCCTTGGCGTAGCGTTCTTTGGCTACATCCAGCGGGTTACGTTTTGGGGTAGAGTCACCTCGCTCGGTTAGCTTCTTAACTCCCCAAACAATGAGAGCGATAAGCCCTCCCCAAAATATTACCATCCATAACCCGCCCAAGCCCATCCACCACCCCATGCCCAATGGGATGTCCCACATATGCCACATCATCTAAGCACCTCCTAAATCAATAATATAATAATGCAGGAAATCCGTCACGCTTCTTGCATCCCAGGTAAGATTATATAGGGGGGCGCAATAGCCTTATATGATATAAATCATATACCTAATCTTGATTGCAAAATAATAATTAGTATGAGAGAATCGACCTGCCAGATAAACATGGTGGGGAGGTGTCGTTATGAGAAAGGCCTATCTGGACAATGCTTCCACTACTCCACTTCTCCCTGAGGTCCGCGAGGCAATGATGCCCTTCCTGGACGAGACTTTTGGCAACCCCTCCTCCCTTCACGACTGGGGTGATGCTGCCCGGGAAGCGGTAGAGGCTGCTCGAGCCCGGGTGGCTCAGCTTATCGGGGCCGACGCCGAGGGGATAATCTTCACCGGCAGTGGCACCGAAAGTAACAACTTCGCTGTTAAGGGGCTGGCTCTAGCCCAACAAGCTAAGGGTAAGCACATAGTAGTCTCAGCCATTGAGCATTTCTCGGTACTGCACTCGGCCAGAACCCTGGAGAAATGGGGATTTGAGCTGACCCTGGTTCCGGTGGACAGGTATGGTGTGGTTGACCCCGCGGAGGTGCGGAAAAGCCTGAGGAAAGACACCGTGCTGGTATCTATTATGCACGCTAACGGCGAAGTAG
>CAZMZA010000218.1:0-1979 GCA_964570635.1 uncultured Dehalococcoidales bacterium | reverse complement strand
ATGTTGACCACCCCGATATTATGAAATTCATCGAAGCTAAGGATGACCCCCGTGCTTTTACTAACTTCAATCTCTCTGTCGCCGTAACCACTGAATTCATGGAAGCCGTCAAGGCTGGCACTGACTACGACCTGATAAATCCGCACACCAAAGAGGTAGCGGGCAGGCTCAATGCCAAAGAGGTATTTGACCGGATGGTTGACCTGGGCTGGAAGACAGGAGACCCGGGTATTGTCTTTATTGACCGGATAAACCAGGACAACCCCACCCCACATCTAGGCAAGATTGAAAGCACCAACCCTTGCGGCGAGCAGCCCCTGCTCCCCTACGAGTCGTGCAACCTCGGCTCCATCAATCTGTCCAGGATGCTGCGGACCAGCCAGGGAACGACTGAGATTGACTACCCCAAGCTAGCCCAGACGGTAAAGACTGCAGTCAGGTTTCTGGATAACGTTATCGATGTCAATAAGTTCCCCCTGCCTGAAATAGATGAAATGACCAGGAAATCGAGGAAAATAGGGCTGGGGGTGATGGGCTTTGCCGATATGCTAATCCAGATGGGTATCCCCTACAACTCAGAAGAGGCGCTAAAGGTCGCTTCCGACATTATGCGATTCATAAGTGAAGAAGCACACCAAGCGTCGGTGGAATTAGCTAAGGAGCGCGGGGGCTTCCCCAGCTTTGAGGGTAGTATTTATGATGTCCCCGATGGCCCCAGGGTACGAAATGCCTCCTGCACCACCATAGCTCCCGCCGGCACACTGAGCATCATAGCCGGCTGCTCCAGTGGTATTGAGCCCCTCTTTGCCCTCAGCTACACCAGGAATATTTTGGACGGTGCCCAGCTGGTTGAGGTAAACCCCTACTTTGAGGAGGTAGCCAAGAAGGAAGGCTTCTACTCAGAGGAACTCATGCAGCAGCTAGCCACCGGAACCAGACTCCACAGCCTAGATGAAGTCCCTGACACGGTCAAGCGGATATTTGTTACCGCCCACGAGATAAGCCCGGAGTGGCATGTCAAGATGCAGGCCGCCTTCCAGAAGTCCACCGACAACGCCGTCTCCAAAACGGTCAACTTCCCCCATGAAGCAACCAGAGAAGACATAGCCAAGGTATACATGCTGGCCTACGAAGAGGGACTGAAGGGGATAACCATTTACCGGGATAGAAGCCGTGAGACGCAGGTATTGATTACCGGGAAGCAGGAGGTAGCGGAGAAAGCCGAAGGCACCAGGCGCACCCCCAGGAAGAGAGCAAAGATAACCACCGGCATAACCGAGAGGGTTACTACCGGTTGCGGCTATATTTACGTAACGGTAAACTCCGACGAGCGCGGAATATTCGAGGTCTTCTCCACTCTGGGTAAAGCCGGGGGCTGTGCTTCGGGCCAGCTTGAAGCCATCAGCCGCCTCATCTCTCTGGCGCTGAGAGCAGGGATAGATGCTACCTCAATAGTAAGACAGCTCCGGGGCATCCGCTGCCCGTCCATCGCCTGGGAGGAGGGCAAATCCGTACTCTCCTGCGCTGACGCCATTGCCAGCGTGCTGGAAAAACACGTAAGCGTTGGTAGTGATAATAAGCCCACGCCGGAGGACTATGGCCTAGCCAAAAACCTGGCCGGGCAGTGCCCTGACTGCGGCAACCTGCTCGTCTACCAGGAGGGCTGCTTCATCTGCCCCAGCTGCGGGTATACTAAGTGCTAGAAGAATAAACTATTGACAGGATACACGGAAACGTGTATAATAAGAGAAAGTAAATGAGTATAGATGCTTTTTTTGACATCGGAATAGAGCCATACTATGAGAATAAGGAGTGCCACGTAAAGCTTCTCTGTGGAGACTGCTTGCAGATCTTACCACGATTTCCTCAAAACTCCATTGATATAATCTTTGCTGACCCTCCCTATTTCTTATCTAACGGAGGCATAACTTGTCACGCCGGGAGGATGGTCTCAGTAGATAAAGGCAAGTGGGATGTAT
>CAZMZA010000217.1:1746-1990 GCA_964570635.1 uncultured Dehalococcoidales bacterium | reverse complement strand
CTGATACCCGAGGCGCAGAAGCAGAAACTCGACCTGTTAATGGGCAAGTATATCAGAAAGGCTTAAAACCCGATGGCCAGCAACAACAATAAAGAATTCGGCTGCCTGCCGACTACTATCGGCAGTATGCCCCATACCGACCCGCAGGAAGCGTGCGCGCAGGTCGTTCACTATCTCCGGGACATCCCGGCCTGGCCCCAGTTGCCCAACCGCTCCTTCCTAGAGAATATGTACGTCCAGTTCA
>CAZMZA010000217.1:0-1736 GCA_964570635.1 uncultured Dehalococcoidales bacterium | reverse complement strand
TTCCGGGGGTGGTGCTGGAAAACGATACCATCCACGTCGACCGCTCCCAGGATATCGATAAGCCGCTGGAAAAGCTGTACACCGCCTACCTGGGGAACTATGCCAATAAATATCCCATCGGCGCCGACTACGCCGCCGGGCTTTATCATTTTCTGGCCCTGGAGGGGCTTTCGCCTCTGGGGGTCAAGGGGCAGGTAACCGGCCCCATTACCTGGGGGCTCACCGTGACCGATAAGGACCGCCGGGGTATAATCTATGACGACATCCTCGGTGACGCCGTCGCCCGCCTGCTCCGGCTCAAGGCCGCCTGGCAGGAGAGAGAGCTGCTTAAGCTCTCGCCCAATACCATTATCTTCGTCGACGAGCCTTATATGGCCGCCTACGGCTCCGTCAGCGTCTCGCTCCCCCCGCAAAAGGTGCCCAGCCTGCTCGACGAGGTGCTCGGCGGTATCAGCGGGTTAAAAGGCATCCACTGCTGCGGTAATACCGACTGGCCAGTCTTACTCGAGACGAGCCTGGAAATTCTGAGCTTCGATGCCTACAACTATGCCCAGTCGCTGAGCCTTTACCCGTCCGCCATCAGAAAGTTCCTAGACAATAAAGGGGCCATCGCCTGGGGGATTGTCCCCAACGATGAAGACTCGCTGTCCGGCGAGACCGCCGCCAGCCTCCAGGACCGCCTGGAAGAGGCAATGGCGCCCTTTACCCGCAAGGGCATCCGCTTCAAGCAGCTGATAAAGCAGGGGTTGATTACCCCCAGCTGCGGGCTGGAGGGCATCTCTCCCGAGGCTTCCGTTCGTGCCCGGGAGCTGCTGGCCGAGCTATCGGCGAAGATCCGCAAACGCTATTTGTAGAGGAACCCGACCATACCCCACATTTACAGTAGAGGAGAACCTAGCCGTGGATTGCCAGATTGAGGCCAATAAAGCCAAGTGCAACTGCACCTACGAGCCATGCTCCCGAAAGGGTAAATGCTGCGACTGCATCGCCTACCACCTGCGCTCCAACGAGCTACCCGCCTGCGCCTTCCCCCCGGACGTAGAAAAGACCTACGACCGCTCTTTTGCACGCTTTGTCGAGGTATTCCAGTCCCGAGGTGGCAGGAAAGGCTGATTTAGGTTATATTAGTAACCATGAATAAAGCTAAGAGAGTGGCGCTCGCCAAGCACCGGCGCAAGAAAAAGAAGCTGGAGTTAAAAAGAAAGGAATTGCTCCAAGCCAAGAAATAGCGGTAACCGCCAATGAAGCAGGTCTATCTGCTCACCGGCCGGCCGGGGACGGGCAAAACCAGCCTCATCAAGCAGGCCGTAGCCGGGATGGGAGATAAAGCGGGGGGATTTTACACCGAGGAAATACGGAGCGGCGGCGTCAGACTCGGCTTCAGGCTGGTAACTCTGGACAACCAGACGGCCACGCTGGCTCACGTCGATATCCGCAGCCCCTACCGCGTCAGCAAGTACGGGGTGGACATTGACAGTTTAGACAGGGTAGGCGTTTCCACCCTCCGCCACGCCGCCCAACAGTGTGACCTGGTCGTCGTCGATGAAATCGGGAAGATGGAGCTTTTTTCAGCTAAATTCAGGGAAGCCGTTTTAGAGATAATCGACAGTGGCAAGCCGACTCTGGGAACGATTATGCTCAACCCCGACCCCCAGGCAGATGCCATCAAGCACCGCTCCGGGGTATATATTGCCGAAGTAACCAGAGAAAATCACCGGCAGATATTGAATGAGCTG
>CAZMZA010000216.1:0-1998 GCA_964570635.1 uncultured Dehalococcoidales bacterium | reverse complement strand
TTGGTACCCTATCTGCACAAGCTTGGCATCTCAGACCTTTATGCTTCGCCTATTTTGAAAGCGCGTTATGGTAGCCCGCACGGTTATGACGTGGTTGACCCGTCGCATCTCAACCCGGAGCTTGGCTCGGAGGCGCATTTCGACGCCCTCGTCCGAAAACTCAGGGATCAGGGGATGGGATTACTTCTTGACATCGTTCCCAATCATATGGCGGCCAGTCCCGAGAACCCGTGGTGGGCGGACCTTCTGGAGAACGGTCTGTGCTCTCCCTATGCAGCCTTCTTTGACATTGACTGGACTTCCGCAGACAACAGAGTTATCTTGACTATTCTGGGCAGTCCCTATGACCAGGTACTGGCAGACCAGAGACTCAGCTTGGAGCTAGGGGATGCCGGTCTTTTTATCAAATATGATGGCTACAGATTGCCATTGGATGTAAAATCCTACGGATTTGTTCTATCCCACTGCCTGGATACCATAAGGCAGCCACCTGACGCTGGTCATCCCGACTTTCGGCAACTCAGCCGACTCACAAACGCCATAGAACGACTACCGTCAGTCACTGAACTCGACCCTGATGAGTCCAGTAAGCAGTACCGCACCAGGCAAGCAGTTAAGGGTCGTTTCTTACGAATTATTACCTCCACCAGGATAAAAGCTCTTATATTGCCGGGTATCGCTGCCTTTAATGGAAAGAAGGGGGAACTGAAGAGTTTTGAGCTGATGCACAGCTTGCTGGAGCAACAGATATATCGGCTCGTCTTCTGGAGGACGGCACGTGAACACATTAACTACCGGCGCTTCTTTGACATTAGTGACCTGGTCGGCGTCCGGGTTGAGGAGCCTCGGGTGTTTGAGGCGACCCATGCCCTTATCTGCCAGCTTATACGTCAGGAAAAGGTCACTGGTCTGCGTATTGACCATGTTGATGGCCTGTTTGACCCGCTGCAGTACCTCCGTCGTTTACAGCAGCATCTTATGTCGGAGGTGGCAGGAATCGGTGGATTTCCTCGCTTCTATATTGTCGTCGAGAAGATTTTGACTGGTGACGAGGTTTTGCTACCAGAATGGCCTGTGTTCGGCACTACCGGATACGACTTTGTGAATATGGTAAACGCACTCTTTGTTGATGGCAGGGGAATTCAGACCCTTGATGAAAGCTACTCTCGTTTCATCGGGTCACCCAGGGTTCTTCGTGATATTGTTTATGAAAAGAAGAGGCAGGTCATCGAGGATTTATACCCCGGCGAAATGCACACGCTGGGGCAGCAGCTTGCTTTCCTGGCCTATCAGGACGTTAATCTGTCGGCGGAAGCACTGACTAAGGCTCTTATTGAGGTTACGGTATGCCTGCCTGTCTACCGGACTTACATAAGGACTTTTGAGGTGTCTCCTAGCGATCGGCACTACTTGGAGAGTGCTGTGCAGGAAGCTCGACGGAGGAACCCGGACGTGGAGGCTGCCTCCCTGGACTTCCTATATAGTGTACTAACGCTGGACTTTCCACAAGGCCTTGCTTCTGAACAAGAGGAAGGGTGGCTCCGCTTCGTATTGAAGTGGCAGCAACTGACCGGCGCCATCATGGCTAAGGGATTTGAGGACACAGCCCTCTACAGCTACAGCCGCCTGGTTTCTCTAAACGAGGTAGGCGGCGACCCTGGTTCTTCAGGCTTGTCCGTTGATGAGTTTCACCGTCATAATCTGGCACGTGCGGAACGCTGGCCTCACACATTGAATGCCACCTCAACCCATGATACTAAACGTAGCGAGGATGTCAGAGCCAGAATCAATGTACTCTCCGAAATTGCCGAAGAATGGGACAAGAGCCTGAATCGATGGAATCAGTGGAACCAGCCGAAAAAGTTGAAGGTGAACGGATTGTCTGTGCCCGAGCCTGACATAGCGCTGCTCCTCTATCAGACTTTGATTGGCGCATGGCCTCTAGATAAAGAGGAGGTGCCCGAGTTCAAGCAACGGCTGAAGGCATATATGGTCAAG
>CAZMZA010000215.1:0-2005 GCA_964570635.1 uncultured Dehalococcoidales bacterium | reverse complement strand
GTTCGGCGTTCTGGCTTCTGATTTTAACAATCAGTCACAGCAGGCGGGACTGCTCCGGAATCGCACCGGATTGCTTTCCGATAAAACCTGAAAAACTACCAGGTTGCCCCATGACAGCAAGTTAATCGCTATTCAATATAAATGATTTCGCCTGAAATTACAAGGTTGGAACTTGAGTGGAGCCTCCCGCGAAACTCTTTTCTGAATAGGAGAAAAGAGTTAAGAAAAGGGTATTTACCCCAATCCGTTCTGGTAAAATAGCTTTGATAAACAAGCAAAATACCAGTCAGGAAGGAATAAATACCCCATGCTTATTATACAAGCCCCGCTATTCGATTTTGAAGCCTTCGTCGCCGAGAAAGGCAAAGATCGTTTGGGGATGGTGCTGGAGGCGCTTCCCGCTGAGAAGTTAATTGCTGCACTCGAAAGGGAGCATTGGACCGGTCGCAAAGGGTACTCCGTAAGGGGGATGTGGTCTGCCTTTATCGCGGGTATCCTGCACGATTGTCATTCGATAGTTGATGTAGCCCGGCTTCTGAAAGGTAACAGGGATATCAGGCTGATATGCGGCTTCAGCAAGGGTAATCTTCCCGGCGAGGACGCCCTGATGCGTTTCTTGAGGAAGCTAGTACTACATGAGCGACTTCTAGAAGAATGTTTTACCAGCTTGGTGGAAAAGCTCAGGGAGAGTCTGCCCGGCTTCGGGACCAAATTAGCTGTCGACAGCACTGCTATAGAAGCTTATGCCAACGGCCACCGTAAGAGTCCGTCAGACCCTGATGCCAGATGGGGAGTGAAGGGAGCCACCACGAAAGAAGGGACATCAGCCGGAAAAGAAAGAGAGCTCTACCGGTGGTTTGGTTATAAATTGCACCTTATTGTCGATGCCTTATACGAACTGCCGATAGCTTTCACCCTAACCCCGGCTAACGAGAGCGATACTAATCAGATGAAGCCACTGCTCAAGAAAGCGGCAGTGGATAAGCCGGGACGTGAACCCAAGGCAGTTATTGCCGACAAGGGATATGACAGTAAAAATAACTGCCTGGTGATATTCCGGGACTATCATGCGGCCCCGATAATACCGCTTATCGAAAAGCCGGGCTGGGAATCACCGGACATCTGCAATGCCAAAGGGACGCCGACCTGTGGCTGCGGGCTGGAGATGGTGTATTGGGGTAGGGATGGCAACTATCTTAAGTACCGCTGTCCTGAAGCAGTCGGCAAAGGGAAATGCCCATCACGCTTCAAGTGCACCGCCTCAAAATATGGGTATGTACTCAAACTACCGGTCATGAAGGAGGACCCCAGACGGCGGGTCCCGGTGCCTCATGAGACCAAGAAGTGGGCCAGGCTATACCGGATGAGAACGGCCGTGGAACGGGTAAATAGCCGGGTGAAAGACCTGTTGGGACTGAGACAAATCACATTGCGAGGTATTGCTAAAGTCACGGTGAGGTCGTTACTCAGTCTCCTGGTGATGCTGGCGGCGGCGGTGAGTATGTCCGAGCGCCACCGCTTAAAGGAGGTGCGCACGCTGGTAGGATAACCAGTACAGTCCCGCTGGATTACCTCTACAAGGGTGATTTGCACCCTGAACAGCAAAAACAGGCCTATTTTGGGGCACTCATCTTCAAAATGACGTTTTCTCCGGCCCAAAACTGCCCGCAAAGCTCCCTCATTCGGGAGTCTTTGTCTTACATCACCTCCCGAACCTCGTTTCGCGGGAAGCTCCAGGTGGACCGGAAGGCCGGAAAATGAAAATGAACGGTTGAAACCCTGGGTTTTGGCTTGACTTTTCTTAAAATTAAAGAAAAAAGGCTGGAAGCTATTGACATTCTGTCAGGAATGTCTTATCTTGTTACTCAAGCTACACTCAACGAAGGAGGTGGATATGCAAGCTTACTGTATGAAGTGCCGAGCCAAGAGGGAGATGAAAGGCTCCAAGGGTATTACCATGAAGAATGGTAAACCGGCCACCCAGGGGGTCTGCCCCGTGTGCGGA
>CAZMZA010000214.1:0-2035 GCA_964570635.1 uncultured Dehalococcoidales bacterium | reverse complement strand
CTTATGTCCTAGGTGTTCCTGAAGCATCTTCTGGCTATCCCCGCTGTCATCCAGAAGTAGCCAGTCAACCGCCAGACTGTCTCTGAGAATATGAGGATGAATGTAGTGCGTCCGTCCGGTATTGGGATTGAGAATAACCTCGCCGCCCAAGCCGACTTTTTGAGCACATTCCCGCAGGATACGATATACCATTTGCCTGGTCAGATTAATCAGCCGGTCCGTATTGTTTTTCCTCTCCTCCAGGTATTGACGGCACAGCTCCAGTGTCTTTTGCCCCACGTTGACCAGACGGGTTCGTTCCTCGCTGCCCTCGGCAACCACCTGGCTTATGTCGGCACCACACTTCGGACAGAAGTTCTGCCTCCGGCCAGCAGATTTCCCGCAGCTCGGGCACTTCTTCCGGAGGCCGGTCTTAAGATGTGGTATCAGCACCAACTGACGTTCGAAGTCAATGTGTATCGTTTTTAGCTGTAGCAGCTCCGAGACGCGGCAGCCGGTGTCAGCCAGGAACGATATTATCAACTTGTCCCGAAGGGTCGGTGCGTTGTCAATCATGCTCCGGATCTCGTCTGGGGTCAGGTATGTTTTCAGCGCCATCGGCAGCCCCTTGACATCTTATTTGACATATGCTTATATTGTAAACTAAAGGGGTACAGGCTGTCAAGTGGCGGATTGCTATTGTATAATACGAGGAGGAGATACCGATGCCACTGAGGCTAAATAGAAACCAACTGCTCGAACTGATCGAGTCTATAGAAGCCGGCGGCGGGAATGCGTCCGAGTTGAGGCGTGAGCTGGAAGCATTAGGTTCTGAAGTCAAACGTATACCTCAGACACGGAGAGGCACGAAGGTTGAGGAAGAGGAACCGACGACCGCTGATCGCCTCAACCATCGGGTGGGCGACCTCTTTGCCAACGGACTATCCGACGACCTGGTGGACAGGCTTGTCGAACTGGACAGGAATCACAGCTTAAAGGAACTCAAGGCGATGTGCGTGGAAGTCGGGTTGAGTGCCGGCGGGGATAAGAAAGAGCTGGCTGCCAAGCTAGTTTCCAAGGGGGTATTATAGCATGGCCGAAAAGAAATGCCCCAACTGCGGGCGGCCCCTGGATAAAAACGGGTGCTGTCATAAATGCAATATCTGCGTAACCAGGAAATAAGAGGATGCAAAGGCTATGGAAGATAAGGTAGACCTGAGTAAGCAAAAGGAGTGGGAAGGTAAGCCGGGAGTGGTAACTATACCGGTGGCGTACTTAAAAGACCTGCGCTACGAGATAGTGGTGTTTACCAGGAAGGAGAGGGGGGGAAGCGACTTCACCTTCCGCTGTAGGGAGTATCAGGAGAGTTCCGGTGGCCGGTGGAATTTTAGCGGGGTGATTATTGATACCTACAAGCTTAACGCTAAGGGCGACGTCGAGCTGGCAAGGATCACTTATCACCCGGAGGTCGTGCTGGTAAACATCGGCTTCATGGTCATTCCGGCTCCCGAAGACGCTGAGACATAAAGGCATTCATCGCACGGATTTTAGCCTCACCTTTCAACCGAGAGTCCTTGAACGTCTCCTTGCATTCTCTGGCCACCCGGGTAAACTTATCCCGCTGCGGGTCCAGCCAGGGGGTCGCCTCACGGCCGATTTGGGTTTCCCTGAGAACTATCTTCAGTTCGCTTGGCATACCAGCCTCCAATAGAAGAAGGGAAAGCTAATGCTTCCCCTTCTAGATTCTACTCTGTGCCCGGGGTTTACCTTTTCTTCAGTAGCCGGCTGATGCACGCGTTCATTCCCTGAACTCTGGCCGCGCCGGACTTGTCCGCCGTCTCTCTGGCGCAGGTAGCCGGGTCGCCACCTTTCTTGAACAGGTAGCCCATCAGGTGGCCAGGCACCGATCCCTTGGGGAAGCTGCGGGTCTTGAGGCTGACGAGGCGCCTTGACCAGGGCACGCTGTTGTAGAGGATGGCGTTGCCTGCTTGAAGTAAACTGACAGCCATGTTCCTACCTCCTTTAAGAGTATTTCCCTTTTATAGGGATAAAAAAA
>CAZMZA010000213.1:0-2072 GCA_964570635.1 uncultured Dehalococcoidales bacterium | reverse complement strand
ATCGGACCCAGGGCGCAGGCACCGACGCAGTTCACTGTTTCCAGGCTGTATTTGAGGTCTTCAGTGGTCTCACCGGCTTTAACACCAAGCTCTCGTTCGATCGTCTCCAGGATTCTGCCGGCGCCCCTAACATGGCAGGCAGTGCCCAGGCAGACGTGAATCAGGTGTTGTCCCCTCGGCTTCAAACTGAATGCCTTGAAGAAGGTAGCCACACTGTAGACCTGGGTTAACGGGATAGCTATATCCTTACTGACCTTTTCCAGAGCCTCCCGGGGCAGGTAGTTGTATTCTGCCTGAATATCCTGGAGGATGGATACCAGTAGCCCTTCGGCACGCTGGTACTTGTCCAGTATTCTTCCTATCTTCGAATGTACCTCTTTAACCTCAACTTTCATGCCGCCTTCTCCTTAAGCTCAGCATAGTCTGCTTTTAGTCTCTCCTGGATTTTGCCGATAATATCTTCGGATAAGTGCCGGAACCGGCCCTGCAACTTCATATATTCCTTGACCGGTTTCAGTTCAGCTAAGTCAATGCTTAGCTTATACTTACCATTCTCAACCTCATACAGCGGGAACATTCCGGTCTCCACTGCCAGCCGACCCATTTTCACCGTCAGTTCGGTGGGGCAGCGCCAGCCGGTGGGGCAGACGGACAGGATATGGACGTATGCCGGGCCCTTAGTATCGGCGGCCTTCTTTACCTTGGTAAGGAGGTCCTGAAAATAGCTGGGACAGGCAGTAGCGACGTAAGGTATGTTGTGAGCAAGAGCGATTGCCGGCATATTCTTCTTCCAGGAAAACTGTCCGATGCTTACCCGGCCTGCCGGCGAGGTCGTGGTCGATGCCCCGTAGGGCGTGGACGATGACCGTTGAATTCCGGTGTTCATGTAGGCTTCGTTATCGAAGCAGATGTAGGTGAAATCGTGACCCCTCTCCAGCGCTCCGGATAATGCCTGGAGCCCGATATCACTGGTACCGCCATCACCCGCCATGGCGGCAATCTTAACCCCGGGCAGCGATTTTTCCCCTTTGCGGTTCATCACCTTCAGCGCCGCTTCCACCCCGGAAGCCACGGCAGCGGTATTCTCAAAAAGGGTGTGAATCCAGGGGACCCCCCATGAGGTGTAAGGTATCTGTGATGAGGTCACTTCCATGCAGCCGGTAGCGTTGGCAATTACGACATTACCCCCGAGAGCTTTGCAGGCGAGCCTCACGGCTAATGCCTCACCGCAACCGATGCAGGCGCGGTGTCCGGCTACAAACCCCTCTTTCCTGGTTACCAGCCTGGGAATATAAACAGCTTGCTTGTTCATTAGCTTCTTACCCCGATTAATTTCAACTCGATTTCGTGGCTCTGTTATCCATACGATAGGGTCGTTTTCACAACCCTCTCACTCCGTATACTTCGAACTCTTCGGCGCTACCCGTCTGTGAGATCTCCATCCCCCGGCTGACAATCTCTTCAAAACCGGCCTCGGAAATATCCCGGCCCCCCAGACCGCCGACGAAACCAATGACCTTTGGCCGCTTATCGGCTTGATATAAAGCCGACCTGATCTCAGAGCAGACTGGCCCCCCTGGCCCGCCGAAGGAGAGGGCTCTATCAACCACAATGATAACCTCGGCGTCTTTGACCGCCTCACGGAATTCGGCAAACGGGAAAGGACGCCACAGGCGGAGTCTTATCAATCCGATATCTTTGCCCTCCGCTTTCATCTTGTCTATGGCGGTCATCGCCGTCTCGCTGAAGCTGCCCATGGTAAGCAGAAGCACCCGGCTATCGTCACAGCGGTAGCGCTCTACCGGGGAATAGTGACGTCCGAAGATATTGCCAAAGTCCTGCCATACTTCAAGAATGACGTCGTGGGATGCCCGTAGATTTATCTCCTGAGCCCACTTTGCCTCTGTATAGACAATCGGTGTGCCGAACCCCCCCATGGAAACCGGTCTGTTAGGGTCCAGACTCAGGGGGTATTGATTGGGTGGTAGAAACCGGTCCACCATGCTTTGCTCCGGGAATAGTATCGGCTCAATCATATGTGACAGGTGAAAACCGTCCAGGTGGACCATTAC
>CAZMZA010000212.1:0-2077 GCA_964570635.1 uncultured Dehalococcoidales bacterium | reverse complement strand
ATCTCATCCTGGCGGCGGTAGCGGCGACCGATGATCTGGGCATCGTCATAGCCGACCACACAGCACTGGCGGAGGTCAGCGTATATCTCCTTGGCTAGGTTGACCAGACCCTCCCGCCGGCTCAAAGGGAGTACCGCTACCTTAATCGGGGCCAGGCTGGGGTGGAGGTGCAGTATCACTCTTATCTCGTCTTTGTCCGGTTCTTCGTCGTAAGCATCGCAGAGGAAGGCCAGCACCGAACGGTCTACTCCGGCGGATGGTTCAATAATGTAGGGTATAATGTGCTCCTTGGTCTCTTCATCAAAGTATTCCAGGCTCTTGCCGCTATGCTTTGCGTGCTGGGTAAGGTCAAAATCGCCACGGTTGGCGATGCCTTCCAGCTCGGACCAGCCCATCGGGAACTGGTAGTCGATGTCGTAACAGTTTATGGCGTAGTGGGCCAGTTCGCCTTTGGTGTGCTGGCGTAGCTTGAGGTTCTCCCTTTTTATGCCCAATTTCAGATACCAGTTGAGGCGCTCCTCGAGCCAGTAGTTAAACCACCCCTCGTCCGTTCCCGGCTTTACGAAAAACTCGATTTCCATCTGTTCGAACTCTCGACTTCGGAAGATAAAGTTACCGGTGGTAATCTCGTTGCGGAAGGACTTGCCTATCTGAGCGATGCCGAAGGGCAGCTTGTTTCTGGTGGTATTGACCACGTTCTGGAAGTTAACGAAGATACCCTGGGCGGTCTCCGGGCGCAGGTAAACTACGTTTGCCTCTTCCTCAACTGGACCCATGAAGGTCTTGAACATTAGATTGAACTGCTGAGGCTCGGTCAGTTCACCACCGCAGGACGGGCACTTATCCCCCGCCAGCTCGTCAGTGCGCCATCTCAGGTGACAATTCTTGCACTCTGCCAGGGGGTCGGCGAAGCTCTCAAGATGGCCGCTAGCTGCCCAGGTCTGGGGGTGCATAAGGATACTGGTATCGAGGCCTACCACATCGTCTCGCTCCTGAACCACCGCTCGCCACCAGGCCTCCTTAACGTTCCTTTTTAGCTCCACGCCCAGGGGTCCGTAATCCCAGCAACTGGACAGGCCACCGTAAATCTCACTGCTGGGGAAAATGAAGCCACGCCGCCGGGACAGCGAGACAAGCTTTTCCATATCAACCTTTACTGGTGCTCCTTCGGTCACTGCTGTTGCTCCTCGGGCTGATTACTGGGCACCACTCTCAGGCGACTCCTCTAATCCGCCGCATAGTTGAAATGAAGAATATACCTAGAATAATCGCTCCTACTACCGCAATAATCAGGGCGAAAACCCACAAGGGCATAATATGCGTCTGGTAAGAATTGTAACTGAAAATATCGACCAGTGCAAAGCAGAGGATAACCTGGGGTAGTGCCACCATGTTGCCCATGAAGGACAGCACTCTTTCCAGTCTCATCGTAGGTCTCTGCGGCTGCCTGAACAGGATTCCGAGTTTTGTCATTCCCCAGGCAGTAGCTGCTGCCAGTAAGGTAAAGAGGAGCTGTGGTATCAGCATCCAGACGATGAGCATTTCACGGCTGAGCCACTTGTCAGGTGAGCCGTCAGGTTTGAAGTTATAGGCAACCTCAGCGGGAAGTCGGTGGTAGAAGTAGGCAATGAGAGCTGCGGTCAGGAGAAGGAAGGCTATCGGCAGTATGATGTAGCTCCAGTGGAAGGGTAGGGTGTCTTTTGTGGTGGTTGCTTTGACTGTCTGCCTCTGCCGGAAGACAAACCAGGCGGCTCCGCCAGCGCCCAGACCAAGCAGGAGGACTATGATTAGAATCAGAATAGGCGTCATCGTCTGTTTATTGTGGGTGTTAGCAAATATAACATTACCAGCTTCGACGGCTGATGTCAAAGGAAGAAGTGTGGGATTGCCTGACAGCTTTGGCTATAACCGCCTGGGTGGTGCGTCACTGTGGCTGGGACGAGTACGGCACGTTGCAGGGAAACTCAGGATTTGCTAAACTACCCTGTGTATACGGGCCGTTAGCTCAGTTGGTAGAGCACCTGACTTTTAATCAGGGTGTCGCAGGTTCGAGACCTGCACGGCCTACCAAAGCTAG
>CAZMZA010000211.1:0-2088 GCA_964570635.1 uncultured Dehalococcoidales bacterium | reverse complement strand
GTACCTCTAGTGAGTTCGGGTTCGACTATCTGCGGGACAATATGGTTGTTGACCTGTCCCAGCGCGTCCAGCAACAGCCTCACTACGCCATAGTTGACGAGGTGGATAACCTCCTCATTGATGAGGCACGCACCCCGCTTATCATCAGCGCCCCGCATGAGGAGGCGGGGCGGCTGTATGAACTTTTCGCCCGGCTTGTCCCCCACCTGCGTCCAGACGAAGACTATGCGATAGACGAAAAGACACGCAGTGTGAACCTGACCGACGCCGGCATCAGCAGCGTAGAACGGATGCTGCAACGGGACGGGCTGTTAAGGTCACCCAGTCTCTATGACCCGTCAAACTATGCCTTGACTCGATACCTGGACAGTGCCCTGAAAGCCAACGTGCTGTACAAGAGAGACCGAGACTATGTGGTGAAAGACGGTCAGGTCATTATCGTTGACGAGTTCACCGGAAGGCTGATGTTTGGCCGCCGCTACTCGGAGGGTCTGCACCAGGCGATAGAAGCCAAAGAGCATGTCAAGGTCCAGCGGGAAAGCCGGACCTTCGCCACCATCACCATCCAGAACTACTTCAGGATGTACGACAAGCTGGCCGGTATGACCGGCACCGCTGCCACCGAGGCTGAGGAGTTCCACAAGATATACAAGCTCGAGGTGGTAGTCATCCCCACCCATAAGCCAATGATTCGTGAGGACTACCCCGACCAGATATACAAGGACGAAAAGGCTAAGTTCGAGGCCGTGGTACGTGAGATTGAACAGCTCCATAAAGAAAACCGACCGGTGCTGGTCGGCACCGTGTCTATCGAGAAATCGGAATACCTGAGCGACCTGCTGAAGCGGAGGGGGATACCCCACCAGGTACTCAATGCCAAGTACCACGAGAAGGAGGCCGGTATCATCGCCCAGGCGGGAAGACCTGAGGCGGTAACCGTCGCCACCAATATGGCCGGGCGCGGCGTTGATATCATACTGGGTGGAAATCCCGAAGGAAAAGACGAGGCGGAGTGGCAGCAGGAGCACGACCAGGTGGCAGAGCGCGGCGGTCTTCACATTATCGCTACCGAGCGCCACGAGGCACGACGAATTGATAACCAGCTCCGGGGAAGAGCCGGACGCCAGGGCGACAAAGGAAGCTCCCGCTTTTATGTTTCTCTGGAGGATGACATTGTGCGCCGCTTCGGCGGCGACCGGGTCAAGGGCCTGATGGAGTGGGCGGGTATGGATGAGAATACCGCCATTGAGAACCCGCTGGTCAACAAAACTATTGAAAATGCCCAGGTCAGGGTGGAGGGCTACCACTTCGATATCCGCAAGCACCTGGTGGAGTATGACGATGTAGTCAATAAGCACCGCGAGCTTATCTATGCCGAGCGGAGCAAGATATTAAGCGGTGCCGACCTCAAGGCGAATATCCTGTCAATGGTTACGGAAGAGATACAGGATACGGTGGCAGCGCATACCGGCAACGGGCAGGGTTTTGACTGGGATATAGAAGGCTTGGTTGCCGATGCCGCCACCATCTTCCCCCTGCCACCAGCACTCAACACCAGCACCCTCTCCCAGATGAAACCGAAAGAGATTGAAGAGGGGCTGATTGAAGCCGCCGAGACGGTTTATGAAGAGCGGGAGAAAGAGCTCGGCCCGGACAATATGAGGGTGCTGGAGCGACTGGTAATGCTACGCACCATTGACAGCCTGTGGGTGGAACACCTGACAGCGATGGAGTATATGCGTGAGGGCATAGGGCTGCACGCCGTAGCCCAAAGAGACCCGCTGGTCGCCTATAAAAGGGAGGGGCACAGCCTGTTTCAGACCCTGCTATCCACCATTCGCCACGACGTTGCCCATACCATCTACCACGTGGGCATCGCCAAGCAGGAAGCGCCCAAGAAAGCGCCGGTGGCAGTCCAGGCCGGCGGCAGCCAGAAACAACGCCTGAAGGTCGGCGGCAAGAAGATAGGGCGCAACGAGCCCTGCCCCTGCGGCAGCGGCAAGAAATACAAACACTGCTGCGGAAGGTGAGGAAGGGGGAGGCTGACCACCCATGAAGAACAGTGAGATTGCCAAGGTATTTCAGGAC
>CAZMZA010000210.1:0-2089 GCA_964570635.1 uncultured Dehalococcoidales bacterium | reverse complement strand
GACCTTGATCTTGGCTATTAAATTTTATCCCTATGCTATTTACATTTCTACCTCATTTGTAAAAAAACTCAAGCTAAAGTATAATTAGATCCTTGAACTGTAATCGAAAGTCCTCCGGGGCTCTCTAGAGAAGCTCAGCCTCCTCATAGCAAGGCTCGCATACATTCAAGTACTTCTCGCCCGCCTGTATCTGCGATATTGAGACGCCTAAAGACATGCACCAGGGCCCGGTTTCCTGGACGTACACTCGTTTGAGGCATTCGCTACACAGATCGATGGCACACTTCGCGCACTTGTAACCAGCATCGTTCTTCTTGCATACGGTGCACAAAGCCATAATCTTACCCCCTCGTTATGTTTATCTTATCAAGCTGATCGATTGGCCAATCAGCGGGGCCAGCGGCCCTTTTGTTTACTGACCAGGTATGTAATCCTCGTCACCCGGCCACATATCACCGGGAAGGGGAACCTTAATGGGTACGGGCTTGCCCTCCTGCCAGTACTTGGTGGTTATCGGATGCCCGACCTTCCTCAGGAACTCTTCCAGCTCCTTGGTATCCTTCACGTCATCCTCAGTGGCAATCCTCTCATAGATTTCCTCGGGGATGAAACCAGCCAGCTGCTCCTTCAGAGTCTTCGCCGCCCAGACGATCCTGTTCCAACCGCCATCGGCGCTGAGGAACTTTCGCGCCTGGACAGTCTTGAGGGAGCAGGCATACATGCCGTGGTTCTGGACTCCGCCACTGGTGAGGCCAGCCAGCTTGGAAAAGGTAAGCCCTACGGGGGTATTCCCCGTAAACCGTCTCTGCACTAATCCGATCCCGTCAACCTGAGGGATATAGAAGGCTACCGCCTCGAAGCACCCTCAGTTGGTGGTGGGATAGTAAACGCAGCTATTAAGGTAGACTTTGTTCGTTCTGCCAGTGGATTTCTCGCTCACTACCTCGTCAACCCCCGTATACCAGCCTTTGTCGGCATCGAGGGTCTCTCCTTTAGGCACGGCGAAGATGAAGCCTGCCGGGTCAACCTCAGCAAAGACTTTCATCGCCGAGTAGTCGAGGAAGCCGCAGTATGGCGGCCGCTCCGGCGTGCAAATGCATACGTGAGTAGGAGCAATGAGGCGGCAAATCGTACATCCGTAGAAGGTATCCACCTCCTCGTCGGCGAGAGCTAGCTGGCGCCGTGAGTCATAGACTTCCCAGTACTTTTTCTCCTCTTCCAGAAGGGGTTCAATGACATCCGTCCCCCCCATCTCTGGAGTGGCTACGATAATCGTCTGCTCTATCCTGTCGGCGGTGAGCACCAGCGACTTCATCATGGCCCGGACCGCCTGGGCTATCTTCTTAAAGCTGTGCTTGGGTGCTGACGCTTTGCTCACCCTCATCCAGACCTGGGAGCGGGCTCCGATGGTCATTACTCCCTCAACCCAGCCCATGCCCATGGTCATCGCCCGCTCTACCACCGGGGCCACGTCCATACCGAGAGCAGACCCGCCGACGCTGATATACCAAGCGACGGGAAGAGAAGTCTCTTCCGGCAGCTCGGTTATTTCCGGCCCGTATAAGGTGACCTTGCCATCGGTCAGGGTCTCCCACTCATCCACGTGGTGAGCGGATAGGAAGCTGATATAGTTGTGCTTGGGCCCCCCCAGCTCCACGTACCAGTCTCCCTTGCGGATGTGCCCGCCGAACCGTGGGCCAATACCAATGTCCTCCATGCCCTCGTAGAAGCGGTGAGGCTCTATCGGCAGTTGATATACCCTCGGCTCGGGCAATTTTACCTTTGTTGTTGATACGACCATTTACTTCTCTACCTCCTTTTTGTCTTCTTGCCTTCTTGCTGAGCAGATTTCACTCGGTTTTGCCCGACAACGTCATTTTACCATGTCGCGGTGGGAGCTCTACCGGCAATTCGTAGAGACCCTCACTTCCGGCAGTTCTACTTTGGCACAATCATTTCCCTCTTTCCTCATTCTCGCCCGCCAAATATCACTGGCTTTCGGTGAACAACGTCTCGGGCATCGCAATTTCACCTCCTTACTCTTCTTATACTGAGCTATGCCAGTCCTTACTGGAGCAGCAACCGGTCC
>CAZMZA010000209.1:0-2113 GCA_964570635.1 uncultured Dehalococcoidales bacterium | reverse complement strand
ACATTTTGAGTGATTGTGCAGTATTAAATCGCTCATCAAACAGGCTGAATACTATAACCTGCCAAACTCTAGCCCATACCGCTGACTTTCTCAGTTTTTTCTGCAGACGCTGAGAATCTATGTCTGCATCAGACCCTTCTTGGCATCGTTCTCTGGTGCAGCTTTATGGCTAGCGCCATAAAGAGAACACTGAACCCTATGAGAACTGCCAGGTCTACACCAAGAGACAGGTAACTACTTCCATGTAGTGAATAGCGTGTCAGGTCAGTGAAGTAGGTCAGGGGAGACAAGAAAGAAATCGACCTTCCCCATAGAGGCAGGTCACTGAGCGGAACAAAGATACCACTGATGAAGACCAGGGGGAATTTTATCAGGGAGGAGAGCATCATGATAGTAGCAGGCGAGCTTGAAGCAGGGAAGGAGAATATCAATGCCAGCGCTGAAAAACAAAAGGCAGCCAGGATGATGCCCAGAACCAGAATCAAGGGGTGCACGACGCTCATACCAGCACCAAGCCCGACTACAATGGGGATCATGGAAATAACAACACCGAAGATAAAAGAGGCCAGTGCATCACCAAAAAGGATTTGCCAGACGGCAACCGGGCATGATGCCAGCCTTTCCAGGGTTCGCGCCTGGGTCTCCCAGGGAGCGATCACCGGAGACACGGCGCTGGCGGTGAAGAAAACAGTCATTCCGAGCATGGCCGGCATAAGGGATTTTATTGACATGTCTCTGCCAATAGAGAAGGCCAGAAGGAGAAAAACTGGCATCAGTATGCCGAAGATTACAACGGGACCTTTGGAGTAATAGATCCTGAGGTCCTTTTTAGCAATAGCAAAGGAACGCCTGATCTGCCGGACTACGATTCCACCATCAAGCATTTCTTGCTCCTTTCTCAGTAAGCGCGACGAAGGTATCTTCAAGCGATGGTGTCAGTGTATTTAGGGATACTATCTTCACGCCACAGGAGCAGCAGTAGTTCACCAGTGACGTCACCAGGTCACCGGGGCTGTCAGTGTAGAGGCGATACTTGTCCCCAAGCTTTTTCACGGAGCTTACCCCGGGGAGCTTTTCCAGGGTTTCCAGAGCAATGTCATTTGCAAAGCTGACCTCAACCGAGTAAAGGCTGCTGGTAGTTGCCTTCAGCTTCTCCGGGGCGTCTATGGCAATTATTCTCCCTTTGTTAATGATAGCCACCCGGTCACAGAGCTCGTTTGCCTCATCCATGTCGTGGGTAGTGAGGAATACGTTCTTGCTCTCGGCATTGAGGGTGCGCAGCAGGTCCCTCATCAGGCGGGCACTCTGGACATCCAGACCGCTGGTTGGCTCATCCAGGAACAATACCGCAGGATCACTCACCAGTGCCATGCTCAGGGTAAGTCGCTGCTTCATACCCTTGGAGTATGTTTTAACCAGGCTGTCCCTTCGCTCTAGAAGACCAAGAACTTTTAACAGGTCTTCGCTTTTCTCCTTCGCCCTGCTGGAAGCGACACCGTATAGCTCAGCCATAAGCATCAGGTTATCCCAGGCGGAGAGGTCAATGTAGGGATTGGCCATCTCCGGTAAAACTCCACAAAGTTGCTTGGCTCCGATGCTGCCTGCCGGGTGCCCCATGACAGAAGCGGTGCCTCCGTCCGGCCGGATAACTCCGGTGAGCATCCTTACTGAGGTGGTCTTGCCAGCACCGTTGGGGCCGAGGAAGCCAAAGAACTCACCTCGTTTAACCTGAAAACTGATATGGTCAACGGCCGTTAGCCGCCCGAACAGCTTTGTTAGGTCTTTGACTTCGATAGCAATATCTTGATCTTTCAAGTGGTGTCCTCCTTAAAAATAATCTTATAGCTAGTGTCACCTACATGATCGCCTCCTAAAAGGAAATAACCCTGTCAGACTCAGTAATCCATTCCGCCAGTTCGGGCATCTTCGCTTCAATGGCCCCGCTTATAAGGGGTTTATTTTTGTGAATTCCACAACGTACCAAGCAAGTACCGCAGACATTTACCTCAACGCCTCTGCCTATTAATCCCTGGAGCATTTCAGTAAGGTTGAAGTAACCCTCCGGAGGCATCGCCCCTTCTTTGGCAAGGTCAATGGAATCATTCATCAGGAA
>CAZMZA010000208.1:0-2114 GCA_964570635.1 uncultured Dehalococcoidales bacterium | reverse complement strand
GAGACATCGGGCGGGGTGATGGTGATAGCCTGGTCGGTTACCCCCAGGCTGATATCAGTTATCATGCCGAAGAAGCGCCGCTTCTGCCCCTCGATGGTGACGTAGCGCCCCACCACCATGTCCTCCACCGATACCGGACTGTCCAGCCTGACCTCCACCCCACTGTCCAGTGAACCGGAGGTAACCATACCCAGTCGCTCGCTCATTCTCTAATCCTCCCCAGAATTGCCTTGAGCTGGTTGAAACGACCGCTCAGCAACAGGGCTAGCTCCTTGCCGGCAGCCACCAGAAAGGCATGGCGGTCTGCCTGCGCCTGGCTCATCTGACGCAAGGAGGCAGCCACCAGCTCGTCAATGGAAACGGGAGGATGGGCGTTCACCAGAATATTGAGGAAGTCAAAGGACTGGCTGAACTCCCTCACCTCTTCAGGAGGACACAGGTAGACAAAGCCGTGTATCCGGGCAGGTTGGGGCGGCAGGTAATGATACAATTTTTCATTCTGGCGGTGCCCCACCACCAGGGCGCTGAACTCGGTGCGCAGCAGCTTAACTAGCTGCGGGCTTGAGCGGTAGACTTCCTCCTCAGTGGCTTCATCCCTGCCCCGGGCGATGGGTCTTCGCCCCGGCTCAAGGCTGGTGGTGGCAGCATGATAGACAATGCCGTACTGCTCCACCGACTGGTCTCTGGTCTTCACCAGACTGCCCAGCGGCGGCGACTGGTATAGCTCATAGCACTGCGCGATAAACTCACTGGTGCTGGCTTCAATAACCTCACCCACTCTGTTTGATGGTTCAGGCATATTATTATCCCGCAACATTCACTAGGTCAATGTCAAGGAGTTTCTCTTTGAGAGAGCTCACCTTGAGTATGGAGAACCCGATGACATTTCCCTCCATATCAACCTTCTCCATAACCTGGTCAGAACTCGTCTCCCGAAAGTAGCCTTCTTTCTGCTTGAACATCACTTCCAAGAAGTCGCCTTTAGAGTCATACCAGACCTTTACTTTTTCCATAGAACCTCTCCCCTTTTAATCTTATCCGTAAAGTAAGCGGTGATGACAAAAACACCGTCCTCCATGTATTTTACCACTACGCAGAGATACTTATCGCCGATAGTAAGCCGCCGGTAAAAACGATAGAACAGCCTGATGGTGTCATCACTCTGTGACCGCATCACTGCATCAGGCTCAAAGAGCGTCTCAGCAAGCTCAGCTTCTTGGTCACGCATTTCGGGATGCTCCAGAAGATGTGCCTTTCGCTTATTAGTGAGGTTTACGCTGTTTCCCCAAACATCCCTCAATTCAGCCATTTCAATTTATTGACCTCATCCCTTTAATTGTCTGATAACCCCATCCCCCTTTGTCCCCCTTCAGGGAGAACCCTTCCCCTTGGTAAGGGGAAGGGGAATTATTAGGCAAGAGAGGCTTCGCCTCTCTTGAACTCTCCCTCCTGATATTTATTCTCTAAAAGCAGGGGGAGATAGAGGGCAAAAGAGCAATGTCTTTCTTGCTTTCCCTTATTTCTTCTTGCCTTCCTTCTTCTTGTCCTGCTTGGGTTTCTTCACGTTCTTTCTGCCTTTACTGCCCATTTATTTGCCTCCTTTAGCTTCGCTAGTTTCATAGCAGCGATTTATCTAACTGGTCTTCAACAATCTGGTTTACCGTTTTTGGCTCAATGAATAAGCCTTCTTCTCTTTCGGCTCTTCTGATTTCCTTTAAGGCATCTCTGCTAAAATCAAAGCCTATAAAGATGCCCTTTTCTCTCTTATCTCGTTTCATAGCTACCTCAAAATTCTCTATATCTGGTCTTCCTACCTGGTCTGTGCGCTTGACCTGAATTGGTATGTAGCGGTCTATATCACCGAATAAGTCCATACCCTCTTTCTTTTCCTTCTTAATGTCCTCAATTGGATATAGCTTGCCGTCTATCCCCTTGTCTCTAACTCTAACCTTATTCGGCACTCCACCCAGCGCATTAATGACCCAGTTTTGAAACTCAAAGGCGGGATATGTTCTCAATTCTTCTACCGTCTTGGGCAAATCTTTAATAACAAAGTCTTCGCCCTCTTTTAATCCTGTAGCATTTTCAAGGCGTTTCGCCATCACTCTACAGGC
>CAZMZA010000207.1:0-2124 GCA_964570635.1 uncultured Dehalococcoidales bacterium | reverse complement strand
GGCCTGTCCGGTCTAATCACCGGGGCGGTCAACGTTTTCATCGGTCTTCTGGAGGGCCTGAGTGAACTTATCCGCATTATTAGCTTCACCTTCCGTCTTTTCGGCAACATGACGGCCGGTGAAATACTGCTTCTGGTGGCGATGTTCCTTGTCCCGTGGCTGTTCGCCCTGCCCTTCTACGGGCTTGAACTACTGGTCGGCTTCGTGCAAGCCCTTATCTTTGGCGGACTGACTCTAATATTCCTGACTCTCGCCGTCTCCCATGGAGAGGGGGCACACTGACGAACTGGCACGTGACCAGATACAAACGGCGTTAACTTTAAAACGAAGGCAAGAATTATGAAAGGGGGTACAGAATGGATCCTGAAGTAATGAAAATGTTGGCGGTGGGGATGGCAGCTGGCCTGGGAATGCTGGGACCAGCACTGGCTATCGGGCTGATTGGTTATTCAGCCCTGCAGGGACTAGCCCGCAACCCTGAGGCGAGTGGTCCCATAATGACCAACATGATTCTGGTTACAGCCTTCGCCGAGGCTATCGGGATCTACGTTCTTATCGTAGCCATTATCCTGGCGATGATTGTATAGTGATGTTACTAAGGGAGGCTAAAATGGGACAAGATGGTGTTCCTGTCTCTTTGGCGATAATTATTGCCTCAGCAATATTGGGAGCAGTTATACTGGTTGGCATGCTGTTCCTGGCCGTATTTCCTGGTTAAGAAAAGACTTTGCTTTCCAGGGAATCGGCATCAACGGCTGTCGTCAGCATAATTATCGCTGTCGGCTAAACAGTTTTGAAGGGGGGCGATAATGGGTGGTATTGCCGATCTTGGTATCAGCTTGCCAACGCTCATAGCACAAATTGTTAATTTTGTTATCCTGTTCGGCCTTCTCTACCTGGTAGCGTATAAGCCTATCATGAGAATGCTCGATGAGCGCTCCAGGAAGATTAAGGAGAGCATGGAGCAGACGGAGCTAATCAAGGAACAGGCGGCCCGGGCTGAGGAAGAGTCTAAACAGCGTATTGAAGCCGCCACCAAGGAAGGACAGGATATAATTGGCAAGGCTATACGAACCGGGGATGAACTCAGACAACAAGCCCAGCAAGAAGCCGGGCAGCAAGCTGAGTCCCTCATTACCAGAGCGCGTGCTGAGATTCAGCGAGAACGAGATGAAGCTGTTGGTGAGCTACGCAAGGAGTTTGCCGACCTAACCATAAGGGCGGCGGAGAAAGTTATAGAGCGTTCCCTAGATAAGAAGGCACATAGCGAGCTTATTGAGAAGGTGCTAGAGGAAAGTACAACCCCTAAGAAGAACTAGCGCAAATATTTGGTGAGAAGAAATGGCAAGAAGGGGCTACGCTAAGCGTTACGGCCAGGCAGTATTTGAGATTGCGCTGGAGAAGAAAGAACTGGACAGATGGCAGTCTGACCTACAAAAGATTGCCAGCCTGACAGAAGATGCAGCCGTGGCTGCTTGGCTTGAGAATCCCAAAGTGCATCTTGACCTGAAACTCAAGCTGCTCCCGGAGCAGCTTGGAGACATAAGCCCCCTGGCGCTCAATCTGGCTTACCTGCTGGTAGCTCGAGGCAGGCTGAGTATGGCCAGTGGTATCGCTGATGAGTACCAGCGGCTGCTGGATAGCTACCGCGGCGTAGAGCAGGCTGAAGTTATTACCGCCGTTCCGCTTAATGAGGAGGAAAAGAAGCGCCTGGCGGAGCGTCTGGGTGATATTATCGGGAAGAAGGTAGAGCTCAAGACCAAGGTTGAGCCGGGCGTAATAGGTGGCGTGGTGGCTAGAATAGGTGACAAGTTGCTGGACGCCAGCACCTCCACCAAACTGCTGGCTCTGAAGCAGGAACTGGCTAGATAAGACTCGGGCTAGCCAGCAATCCGTGGGATTAGAGAGGAGGTAACTTCGGTGACGATAAGAGGGCAAGATATAGTTTCGGTTATCAAACAGCAGATTGAGCAGTTTGGCACCACGGTAAGCATGGTGGACGTGGGCACGGTGATTGAGATAGGCGATGGGATTGCCAGAATCCACGGGCTCAGTGGAGCCAAGTATAACGAGCTGCTCCAGTTTCCCAATGACATTATCGGCATCGCCCTAAACCTGGAAGAG
>CAZMZA010000206.1:0-2128 GCA_964570635.1 uncultured Dehalococcoidales bacterium | reverse complement strand
ATGTCGCTGCTGGGAGGCTTTGATAACGACTGCGGCTACTGGGTAGGATTGCCGCTTCAGGCGCTGACCAAAGCCCTGCTGACGGCTGAATCGCTGGACACCGCGGACCGCATTGACGAGCGGGACAAGATTGAGGTAACGGTCCCTAACGGTTCGGCCCAGGATGTAGTCAAAACCAAGGAGTTTGAGGTTCCTGCCGGTGAGGTCTGGTATCTCAACCGCCTCAACCTGGTCACCGAGGCCGAGATTTCAGGCAATATCCGGATTTCCAAGTTCCCGAAGTCCGACACCGTTGATAAGAAATACCTGGGCACTGACCTGGCGGCCAGCCAAAACGCGGATTATGACCTAGCGGCTGCCGGACAGCTCGGGGCTGACCTCAGGCTGGTTGGCGGCGACAAGATTACCGTGGTCGCAACGGTCACAGCTGCCGGTGGCACCACTGCCGATAGGCTGGTAACCCTGAATCCGTTTGGTCGGAAGGCGGCAAGGCTAGTCTAAACCAAAGCATAGGAGGTGCAAGATGCCCTATGCGATGGTGCCGCCGGGATACCGGGCTGTCCTTCTGGGGCAGGCTTTCAGCTTAGAAGACCTGGGCACCTTCACCCCGCTTGAAGAAAGCTCGGCTGAAGGTGCCTTGTTTTTAGTACGGCTCGATTTTGCCGACTTTCCCCCGGCCGAGGCACTGTCTCAACTCGAAAAAGCGTGTCTTGATGCCGGTGTGGAAATGTGGCCGGGCTATGACCATGTTGTCTACGCCGACCTCAGTCAGCCGTCGGTTTATCTTGCCTGGCAGAAGGGCTTTGCCTGGATTCCTATCATTATCGGCCTGCTGGCAACCGTGGTTCTACCGCCTCTACTGGGAAGTCTTATGTGGTGGCTTCTGCCGCAAAGCGTTAAAGACCTCATTACCGGCATGATTGACCTGGGCATGATGCTCGTCGTTATGTGGCTCATGACCACGCTTATGAAGCCTCTGATAGCCACAGCAACAGAAAAACCAAAGAAGGTAGAAGGGGAGAAGCCAAAGGTACTTGAGGAGGCCAAAGCATGACGCCGAATCTCGAGCAGTATTATCCGCAGCAAGACAATTACTATCCGGCTGCTAGCTACTGGACAGCTCAATTACAGGATTTCATCCCTGTGGTTGTGGGTATTGCTATTGCGGTGGCCATGGGTGCCTGGGCCCTGTCTCTGGTCAAGAAAGCCTTCCGTGGTGAGGAGGTGGGATTCCCGTTATGAAGTTCAGCGTAAGTCAGCTTAGTGCAATGGGGGGAGTGAAGGGAGACATCTTCTGGAACCTGGCTCCCTGGATTAGCTATGCCGCCGGCTATGACCTGGGATGCAGTATTTATGTGGCCAATCCTACCGACCAGGCGCAGGAATACGCCCTGTTGGCTGAGCTTACCAGCGGCACCACAGTAATTAGCGAGGAGGCCCTGCCGGTATTCGGCTATACGAAGTTTACCGTTGACCCGGGTGATTTTATCGAGCTGGATGGAGCTCTTCGTTTTAATAACAGCGACGCGGTTCTGACGGTCAAGCTGGTGGACCCAGCAACCGGAGAGGTAATCGACTCGGTGGCGACGATGCTGATAGCTCCCAGCATCACTACTGCTTCTTTGCCGCCGGCCTGGCCGGGGACAATGGCCACGGGAACGACCGACTGGAGCTCGATGCTCGGCTTCATGATGCCGATGCTCATGTTCGTCATGTTGGGTATGGTGATAAGTTCCGCTTTTAAGCCGCGGGAAGAGAAAGCCCTCTCGCCGAGGAGGGAAGAATAATGCCGGGCGAGTTTTACATTAAAGGTAAAAAGGAAAAGGTTGACCTCACCGAGGTACAGAACGTCATCTCGAACGTGCAGACCAACATAACCCAGGTGGAGAATGCTCTTACCGAGGTGCAAAATACCCTTACACGTAATCTTTCATTCCTCGATAACTGGAGCCCACCGGCCAATAAAATCACGATAAGCAATGTCGCTGCCGACCTTACCTTCCCTGACATTGTGGTGGCAGCATTACCATCCGGTCTTACCATCAAGAAGGTCGTTCTCGTCCTGTCTGTTCGAGCGTTGGCTGATATCTCGGCCGCCGATAACTATATCAACGGCGCGGCTAAAACC
>CAZMZA010000205.1:0-2141 GCA_964570635.1 uncultured Dehalococcoidales bacterium | reverse complement strand
AATACTCCAGGCGCATAGAACCGGCGAGGTCAGCTGCCGAATAGGCGCAATAATGGCAGCAAAAGGCAACGACTTTAGGCTCAAAGGACTCACTCATACCTTAATATTCCTCCGGGTTTATTAGATTACGCTAAAGCCAGGGCGGTAATCTTGGCCATAATCTGTTCATCTGCGTAGTGCTGCAGCGTTATGGCTTTGCGTGGGCAGGCTCCCGTACAGATACCGCAACCCTGGCAGGCGGCTGCCTCAATCTCCGCAACACCATCACCATTTATTTTAGGCACATTAAACGGACAAGACCGCACACAGGTCAGGCATGCTACACACTTGTCCGGATTAACTACCGAAACCACGCCTCCCGCCATGAGATACGGTTGCGAAAGTGTGGTCGTAGCCCGTGACACGGCTCCCCTGGCCTGGGCGATTGACTCAGAGAGTAATTTGGGTGAGTGAGCCAGACCGCAAAGGTACATTCCTTCATTAACAAAATCCAGTGGACGCAGTTTCGCGTGAGCTTCCATGAAGAATTTATCTTCGGTTAAGGGAAGTTTAAGCTTGCTGGCTAATTCTTCGGCATCCGGTTGAGGCCGGATAGCCGCACTAAGGACAACCATGTCCGGCTCCAGCATGACATCTGCTCCCAGATTCATGTCGAAGACCTTTACCGTTAGCTTGCCGTTCTCTTCAGCAACCTCGGGTTTCCGCTCAACATCATAGCGGGCAAATATTACCCCGCTCTTTCGAGCTTCTTTGAAGCTGATTTCATGCATGCCATAAGCGCGCACATCGCGGTAAAGAACATAGACCTCAGTATCCGGATTATTCTCCTTTAGCTTGTTCGCGTTCTTGATTGCCTGAGTGCAACAGATACGGCTACAATACATGTGTCCCTCTTCCCGTGAACCTGCGCATTGTATCATAACTACTGATTTCAGGTCTTCGACAGCACCGCTGCCATGGGCAACCTTTTCCTCCAGTTCGACCTGGGTTATGACCTTATCAGACTGACCATATAGATACTCTTCAGGTTTATGTTCGACTCCGCCAGTAGCAACGATAACAACGCCGTGCTCATATACCTCGGTATTTTCATCTGCGGTGGCAATCTCAGTTTTATAGTTGCCCAAATATCCGGAGAGGTTTTTAATTTCCGCACCCTTAAATACCTTTACCTGCGGCTCAGTTTCCAGCTTCCGAATTACCTCGGAAAGCAGCCTTTGGGGGTCTGAACCATCCTCGCCGTAAAAAACATGTCGTAAATTACCGCCTAGCTCCTTTTCTCTCTCAACAAGAACAGATTCAAAGCCCTGCTCGGCAAGCGAGAGAGCCGCCGTCATTCCGGATAGACCTCCACCGATAACAAGTGCTTTGTGTGTTATTTCCGTTGGTGATTGGTGCAATGGTTTGAGAGTGGCGGCGCGAGCCACGGCCATTTTGACCAGGTCCTTGGCTTTTTCGGTAGCCTCGGGCATATGTTCAGCATGAACCCAAGAACACTGGTCTCTTATGTTCGCCATCTCAAAGAGGAATTTATTCAGTCCGGCTTCCCTTATCGTGTCCTGAAATAGAGGCTCATGCGTTCGAGGGCTGCAGGAAGCCACTACTACTCGGTTGAGCCCCTTCTCTTTAATGGTTTCGATTATCTTGTTCTGGGTATCGGTAGAGCAGGGATAGAGGTTTTCCTCGGCATGTACCACATAGGGAAGTGTGCCGGCGTATTCCGCAACACCCGGTACGTCCACCACCCGGGCTATGTTTGCTCCGCACCGGCAGACAAACACGCCTATCCTCGGTTCCTGACCTTCGATGTCTATCTCATCGGGGTACACCTTTTCCGTCACCATGGTGCCGCGCGCCTCTGCTATGGCCCGTGATGCCAGACAGGCGGCGCTGCTGGCATTAACAACGGATTCAGGTATATCCATGGGGGTTTCGAAAGCACCGGAAACATAGATGCCAGGGAGTGAGGTGATATTGGGTTGAAGCTCATCGGTCTGGCAGAAGCCGAACTCATCCAGCCCTATGCCTAACCTGCCGGCCAGGTCTCTGGCGCTTTCGGAAGGCACCAGACCGATGGAAAGGACGACCATGTCGAACTCTTCCTGGACTTTCTGCCCGTCTTCTCCGATGTAGTCCAGCAG
>CAZMZA010000204.1:0-2182 GCA_964570635.1 uncultured Dehalococcoidales bacterium | reverse complement strand
TATTTAGCCCCGCCACCAGTCCCTCCACCGCCTGGGGCTGGTCGCCGGTCATCTTGAAATCGGAGAGTATTTTGAACTGCGGCATGGCTGGTTCTGACCCCAAAAAGACTCTACAAATAGTATATCCCCTTCGGGGGTCTCTTATCTACCTCGCCCCCTTTGTCCCCCTTCTTCAAAGGAGAGGGGGAGGAAAATGGAAAGAGTGGCGAAGCTTGCCAACGATTGGTGGTTGGAGTAGGATTAACGATTGGAAATGCAGAATAGTCGGGAACTCAAGCCTGGTGACAGAGTATTCCGCCCGCGGCGAATCAAGGCTTTCCGTCTTAGACGCGTGCTGGGAATACCCGGCCTATTCAGTGCAGGTTATGGAGACGTTGGTTCCTCTATTTACTATGCATTGGGTATCGTAGCCATTGTGGCTTTAGGGGCAACACCCATCGCGCTGGCTATTGCGGGTATTATATATATTTTCAATGCTCTCACCTACGCTGAAGGTGGTGCCATGATACCGGAGGCTGGCGGTTCGTCCAGCTTCGCCCGACACGGCTTCAATGACTTAGTCGGCTTTATTGCCGGTTGGGCGTTAATGCTGAGCTACATTGTGACCATGGCCATTTCGGCATATACCATACCACCCTATCTTGCTTACTTCTGGCCAGTTCTGGATGACCCCGTAGTTGATACTGTAGTAGCTATGGGCATAATCCTGTTCCTGATGCTTATAAACGTTATTGGCATAAGAGAATCTTCGCGCATGAATATATTCTTCATCGGAGTTGATATACTAACTCAACTCACATTGGTAACCTTAGGAGCCTTGCTGATACTTGGTTCGAATCCAGGAATCCTGTTCCAACACATGTTTGGCGAAGGCAATTGGCCAACCACCCAGAATCTAGTCTTCGGTATAGCCATAGCTGCTTTATGCTTTACTGGTGTGGAAACAGTCGCTCAGCTAGCCGAGGAGACACGGCGGCCAGCTGAGCGGATACCGCGAGCCTATGTCATTATGATTGTTGCTGTCCTGGTTCTTTTCGCCGGGATATCCATAGTGGCTCTTTCAGCGATGACACCTCAGGTATTGGGTGACCCGGTTAATGGATGGGCAAGAGACCCCGTCGCCGGAATCGCAGCAAACTTGCCATCAGAAACACTACAATCCCTGTTTGCCCCTCTGGTTGCCATACTGGCAGCTAGCATCTTGCTCACTGCGACCAATGCCGGTCTCATGGGTATCTCTCGCCTTAGTTTCAACCTTGCTTCACACAAACAGCTTCCAGCAATTTTGGGGCGGGTGCACCACCGCTTTAAGACACCCTTCATGTCTATCATTCTATTTTGCCTTTTAGCAATTGTAGTACTGATTCCCGGGCTAGCCAGTCCCAAATTTTTCGCCGATTTAGGGTCTTTGTACGTTTTCGGCTCGCTGCTGTGTTTTGCTTTAGCCCACGCAGCCGTTCTTGCTCTGCGGGCTAAGAAACCAGAGGTGCCAAGGCCGTTTAAGCTGCGTTTTAACGTGAGAATTAAGGGGCGAGAGTTGCCAATGACTGCTATACTCGGTTTGGTTGCAACATCAACAATATGGGTGGTGGTCATAATCACTCAGCCTTACAGTCGTTTGGCAGGGATTGTCTGGATGGTAGCCGGGCTTGCTATCTATTTCATCTACCGGCGTTGGAAACACATACCTTTGACCCATAGCCGACCGCCATCGACCACAACTACTGAGAGCAATCAACCGTGAATATTGACCTGTACCCCTTTCATCACTTCCCCCCGAAGTACTGCAGCGCCATTTTGACCTTTTCCTCAAGGTTCAGGTCGGAGGCTGGGGGCAGGGTGGCTACGGCGCGGCTGGCTTCGGCCACAGTGTAGCCGAGGGCGGTCAGCGCTGCCACCACCTCGGTGTTTTCCTGGGCGAGCTGGACGCCGGCGGTGGTTATCCAGCCGGCACCTATCTTGTCCTTAAGCTCCACGATGAGGCGTTCCGCCGTCTTCTTGCCGATGCCCGGGATTTGGGTCAGGAGTGCAGCACTGCCGGTAGCGAGGGCCATGGTGAGTTTCTCCACCTCCATGGCCGAGAGCATGGCCAGGGCCAGCCTGGGACCCAGTCCCGATACGCCAATCAGGCTTTGAAATAGCTGTAGCTCCTCGGTCGAGGCAAAGCCGTAGAGGGTAGCGT
>CAZMZA010000203.1:0-2198 GCA_964570635.1 uncultured Dehalococcoidales bacterium | reverse complement strand
CTGACTCATAGCCCAGATGCCTGACCATGCTGTCGAGGCGCTCACTGGTACGAATCACGGCATTCTCGCCCATGACTTTACGCCAGGCTTCCCGCCATACCGAGGCATTCTCCCGGACAAAGTCGGCATAGTCCCTGCCAGTCAGCGGCTCTCGCCCCATATCCCAGGAGCCCATGTTGACATAGCGGGTTTCGTCGGTTTCCAGAATCGGCGGTTCTTTTACCATCTGGAGGAAAACCTGGAGGTGTTCGACTTTAGTGACACAGCACCAGAGCCTGCCGATATCCGTCCAGAGGTCAGGCTCGTTTTTGGGACCGTGGCGATCGGGAGCCATGTCGAAGCTCCACAGGTTGTAGCCGTAGGGGCTGTTAATATCTCTCATGTAGATATCACGGGCGAAGATGCGTGATGTTCCCACCGACTTCAGTCCCACAGCTTCAACCATCTCGCCGTAATCACTGTTCCCAAAGTCGTACCGGATGAGCTGGTTGAAACGGCGAATGGGCTGAATGAGTAGACTTGGCCCTTCTGTGACAATAGTCTTTTTTGGCAGGTTCACCGCAAATCTATCTTCAAAGGCTGCGCCGCGATAGCCAATGATGTGAAAGGCGGTACCGTGCGTTCGTCCGTTTGGCTTCCACAAAGCTGCCAGGGTTCGGGCATGTCCGTTGGTTTTCTGTTCGATGAAGACGACCCACAGCACCCTGCCTTTGGTCTCAATCCTGACTGAGTACTCCAGGCGGAGCAGGGCAAGAGCTGCGATCTTCATCCCCTCACCGAACTTGCCGCGGGCATAATCCGGTTTGAGTTTGGGAGGACCAAGTAGGAAGTCAGCTACGGCAATACCTTTACCCACATCACGTATATAGAGCCCTTCATCGTCATAGCCCCAGGTGTAATATTCGCACTCGTCAAGGGCGTTCTGAACGATGTCCCTTATCGCTTCCCATTCTCCCCACTCTTGCCGCCAGGTGGAGGTAGGGCCGATGATAATAAGCTGCCAGCCTTTAGGTTGCCAGTTCTGCTGATACTCGTCCATGGTGAGGACTTTGGGCGGTGCCGTTATTATTGCCACTATTGCCTCCCTTTAGCCCTCTTTATGGCGCTCAGGAAGGCTGAATCGATCCTGTCACGGTACCCGATGTCATCTATGGTGTAGGCCAGAAACTCCGGGCTGTCGGGGAGGAACTCAAGCTCATTAGCCTTCGATTGTCTTTGACGCGGCTCAGTGGGAATAACGGCAGGTGATTTGCCTTTCAAATACTGGTGCCTCTCCTGTTCAGACCAGGGACCGAGATTCTTGGTACGTGCTACCATAATGGCCGCTTCCTCAGCGGTATATCGGCTTTCTATCTCAGGGGCGAAAGCGTCTCTGAAACCTAACCTGGTGAAATATCTGCCGGTCTCCGGTTCCCATACCCAGCCAGTAGAGGTCTCTATCCAGGCGTGTCCAAGGCGATGTCCGCTGCTGAATACCGTGCCGTGTATCAATTCGCCTTCACCCTCCTTGATCAAAAATCTCCAGGCGTTAGCGTAGCAGGTGCCGGTCGGCTTCACTATCGCAGGAACATTGGATTTTTGGGGTTGTGCGGAACTCTCCCACAGCTCATCGAGCACGGAGGCCCTGGGTTCGCTTCGCTTTATCCGGATAGGCCACCCTGCATCCAGGTCTTTCTTTTCACCCTTTCTAAGCAGGTCATAAATAAGGGCCTTATCCGACTCGAACTGCAGGAACACGTCTTTACCCGGGTCACCCGAGCAGGTAATAATGATATTGCCCATCCTGTCTGTCTCTATCTCATATTCAGCCGGCTTGGTATGTGGCAGAAATCTTTCACCCCTGGGGCCGTACAATACTGGCTTCTTCTTCGACTCAGCAGCTCCTACAACCACGTTCTTAACAATGGCGACCATGAACACGCCCATAACCATGAAACCGAACATGGAAACCATCATTGATGTCCAATCGGCATTAGACGGAGGTGCCTCTGCTAGGGACAGGACCTCGACCTGAGCGGTGTCACCCACCTCGATTCCTTCTAGTTCACCGGCGTTTACTTCGAGGAAGTAGCGGGCGGGTGAAGTCGGGGTAACGATGAATCCCGGCTCCACATTCGGATAGACCTCAGTGACTGCCAAGGATTCGGAGAAGAAAGCGATGTCGATAGGGAAGAGCATGGGCACGGTGGTGACCTGGA
>CAZMZA010000202.1:0-2212 GCA_964570635.1 uncultured Dehalococcoidales bacterium | reverse complement strand
GGTGACCAGCAGTCCTGACGATGTGCTCAAAGCTCAGGCAGTCATTCTGCCCGGGGTTGGTGCCGCGGCTGATACCATGCTCAACCTGAAGGAACTGGGGCTGGATAGCTCGATTCGCCGTTTCATCTCTGAGGACCGACCTTTCCTCGGCGTTTGCATCGGGCTACAAATCCTGTTTACTGGCACTGAAGAAGGCGGCTGGCACCGGTGCCTTGACATCATCCCCGGCCTAGCACTTAAGCTTCCCTCCAGGCTTAAAATTCCGCACATGGGGTGGAATCAGGTAGAGCAGAGGCTGTCTCATCCAATTTTCGATGGCATACCGGATGAAGCTAATTTCTACTTCGCACACAGCTATTATGTGGAGCCTGAGGACAGGTCACTGGTAGCCGGTGAGACCGAATATGGTATCCCGATATGCAGTGTCCTAACCCGAGGCAACCTGGTGGCTACGCAGTTTCACCCGGAAAAAAGTGGGGAGGTCGGACTCAGGTTCTACGACAACTTCATTAAGAACGCTCTAGGCACGAATGTTAGTAGCCTATAGGCAGAGACAATGACAAGGGAAGGGAAAATAAAATACCTGATTATCGGAAACTCCGCCGGAGGCATGGGAGCAGCGGAAGCTATCCGTGAGGTGGACAAAGTCGGGGCAATCACCATAATCTCCGACGAACCCTACCACGTCTACTCGCGCCCGCTAATCCCAGAGTATCTGTCTGAGAAATGCCCCCTGGAGAGGATGATGTTTCGTCCGCCTGACTTCTATGAGAAGAACAATATTCAGGTCACCCTCGGCCAGAAAGCAACGGGGCTTAATATCGATAAACATACCATTAAGCTCGAGGACGGCAAGACAATAACCTGGGAGAAGTTACTGCTGGCTACTGGCGCCTTACCCATCATTCCCAAGATAGATGGTATTGGACCGAAAGGAGTCTTTACCTTTACCACGCTTGATGACGCCAAGGCAATCGACCAGTTCTTGAACCACTATCATAGAAAGGTAAGGGCGATAGTCATCGGTGGTGGCCTTATCGGGGTGTCCGCTACGGAGGCACTGGTGAAGAGGGGAGTTGAGGTCACTATTGTCGAGATGAAGGAACGAATCTTAAACACCATCCTCGATGAAGAAGCATCAGCTCTGGTGGAGACAAGCCTGAAGCAGTCCGGGGGTGAAATCATCACCGGTCATACCGTGAGCAAGGTCAGTAGCTATTTGCCCGGTGAAGCCACCGGCGTAACCATGGATGACGGCCGACTGATACCCTGCGATATGATAATTTTAGCTATCGGTGTGCAGCCACGCACCGAGCTTGTGTCTAAAACCACGATAAAGGTAAACCTCGGCATAACAGTTAACCACCATATGGCTACATCCAGTCCTGACGTATACGCCTGCGGGGATGTGGCCGAGGCCTACGACTTCATCCACGGCGAGAACCGCCTTACCCCAATCTGGCCCAATGCTTACACTGGGGGAAGAGTTGCTGGCTTCAACATGGCCGGTATCCCAACCGAATACCAAGGTAGCACAGCGATGAATTCAATGAAATACCTGGGGGTAAATATTGTCTCGGCTGGCATAATAGCCACACTTGACGATAGCTACGAGGTAATCAGTCAGAAACACGACCATGTTTACAGGAAGGTTATCTTGAAGGACGGACTGATAGTAGGCCTAGTCTTTAGCGGCGACATTGAGAAGTCGGGCATCATATTCAATCTCATGAAGGACAAGATAAATGTTGAGGATTTCAAGCAAGTTCTTGTCACCGATGATTTTGGTCTCGCCTCTCTCCCTGAGGAAATCTGGCGACCACGGTTAGCCATTCCAGACTCACTATTAGCTTCCTCAGTAACCTCCATTGAGCGGCAGGAGAGGGTGCTGGTAGGAGAGTGACATTCTCATTCAGGAGGGACAATATGAAAGCCATAAGACAAGTAAATAATCCTCACAACGACGACAAGGTAATTGACGCCTGCTCCATATTCGGCGCCATGGATACCTCAGGCAGGAGATTCTCCGGCGAAGGTGTAATTAGGGCTATTGCCAATATGCACGACCGAGGTAACGGCTTGGGCGGAGGATTCGCCATCTATGGTCTATACCCAGAATATGCTGACCTGTACGCCCTCCACATCATGTTCCTGAGCCCTGAGGGGAAGGCAGAGACAGAAGCATTTCTCAGGGAGAATTTTAACCTGATTT
>CAZMZA010000201.1:0-2216 GCA_964570635.1 uncultured Dehalococcoidales bacterium | reverse complement strand
AGGAAAACGAGATAAGAGGGCTCGGTCTTAAGGCGGGAGGCGAAACGATGGAGCTTACCTTACCCTGTGGCATCACGGCTGGTAGAAGCTGAGGGGCTGGGAATCTTTACTGAAATCGGCCTAATCGAGGGTAGACGGAGGGCTACAACCCGGCGTGACCCCATACTGATTGGAGTCGTTAGGCAAGGGCGCCAAGAGGAGCACTTCCTCATTGGCTGGTGGCGCTAGGGCAACTGAAAGGAGGTCATGATGAAGAAACCAATAACAGAGGAAAGGAGATTCTGCGATTTCTGTGAAGAGCCGGCTTACGAGGAATGCCTGGTTTGTGGTAAAGACCTGTGTCGGGACCACAGGCTGGTGTTGAGGGTCTACCTTGATAGGGAAGACAAGGGACTCAGAGCACCTCTTTGCCCGAAAGATGCTGAACCACTGTTGCCCTTCCTCGATAGCTTGAAGGGAAAGAGCACCTCTTGGGAGAAAGTAGGCCATAACCCAGAGTTCAATGAGGCTAGGCTGGGGGAGATACTGGACTTTCTGAGGAAGGCGGTGCCGGCAAGTAGGTTTTGAAGCAAGCTGCATTGAAGCGAACTACATTACATTACTGTAAGATGAGCCGTTGCTTAACCGAGATATTTTGGCGGGAGGACGGTCAGCCAATATGCTTCTGGGGTCATTCGGGGCTGGGGAATGTCTGTAATGAGCCGGACACAAACTTCATCTCCCTACCCCTTGAGCCTATCTTGTGGCGAATATATGGATTGATTAAACGGTGGAGGCTAATTAAGTGAGCCATTACGACCCTGAGCGATATGTAAAATGGCGGGTGAGGAAGGCTGTCCTGGAGCGGGATAAAGCCTGCGTTTATTGTGGACTGCCGGTGGCTAGAGTGGTAGGAGAGGATGGCTGGGGCCCCAATAGTTGCTGGCGTGCTCACGATAGGTATGACCGCCCCTTCCACTTTGACCACAAAATACCTTTTAGCCAGGGCGGGAGCTCCGATGAGAAGAACATCGTTCTGGCCTGCGCCGACTGTAACCTGAGAAAGTCAAAGGGGGAGCACCCCAGGGCTAAGATTGACCCGAGGCAGGGCAGGTTTGCCTTCGCCTTTGAAGGAGAGGAATGACTTTTCACTTCCTACGCCAATACCGCGGCAAGATTAAGTGGTTCGACCTGTCGCCTGATGCCGGTGACCCGAGCTGCCTTTGCTCACTATGTGGGGAGCTGATAGGTGAGGAAGAGATGCCGATAAGAGCCTTCGATGCCGACAAGGGCTTAGAGGCGCGGTTTCATATTAAGTGCTTTGGCACTGTTACCGGACAGAGATTTACGCTCTGCCAGATGAGCAGGAATACTAGCCCGACGAGGAGTTGAGGCATGAGAGTTAAAGTTATCGTTCAGAGCGAGCAGCTGACGACGGATGACCTTCGACGCTTGCTTCAGGCCATCCGGGATTGTGAGCAGAGGTTCTTTAGGGAGAAGGAGATTTGGGTTTCGGCAGAGGCCCCTGAGCTGACATCAGAGGAGATGACCGAGGTTCTAACCAGCATCAAGCCCCCATATGACTATGGGCCAGTTATCTTTAAGTTTGGTGAAGAAGGAGGGTAGCGTGCTAGGTCTGCTTTTCAAGCTGGTCAAGTTGAGCCGGGCGATAAGAATTGCCCTGGGCGGGTATACCGAGATGGAGGAAGAACACAAGCTGTTTAAGCTGGAGCGCTGCCTGACACCCAGGGAGATATATCGCAGGCTCATTCCCTGGTGCTATCAGTACAATTTTGCCAGCACTACCTACAGCGGCCAGGTATGGACGGTGAGGAAGCTTACCGATGTGGCCCACCAGATACACCTTCGCTTTTACGAGGACGGGTGGGTGACCGGGCACTATGAGTTGCAGCCTGAGATGTGGCCCTGGCTGCATTTGCGCGGCCGGGACTTGAGGGCGCTCACCGAACAGGAGGTCTCGGTCCTGAGAGAGCAGTTGAGGGGAGGTGACACAGGTCTGACATGATGGAAAACCCCTTCGCCAAGATAATGCGACGAGGCTTTGAGGCTATGCTAGAGGCCATGCAGGAGGAGCTGGGGCGGATGTCGCAGCAGCTTGTCCAGGGCATGTTGAGCCCCGATATGCTGGCATCGCTCATGGCCACGATGCAGCAGTCCCTGGGGGCTATGGGTTTTGATATAGGTAAGTTTACCAGCGTGGCAGGCCAGCAGCCGAG
>CAZMZA010000200.1:0-2220 GCA_964570635.1 uncultured Dehalococcoidales bacterium | reverse complement strand
CCCTAGAGAGGCTGGAGATGAACATGAGGGAACTCAAAGGGGAAGAGATTACCGGTACGGACGCCGAAGCCTGAGCTTACCTGATGCCCGTTACCTTGACTCAGCCGGTGGACAGCGATTGGACTCAGATATATCTCTATATCGCCACTCAGACATACCGGAAATGGGGCAAGGGTGAAATGCCGTCCGATATTGCCGTGGACTCGCTGAATGACTATCAGATGGCGGAGGTCAGGCGTTTCAAAGACTGGCTCTACCAGAAACGCACTCAGGTAAGGCTTGACAGGGAGCGGATGGGAAGAGGGCAGAGGAAGGAAGAGGAGGCAGCCAGAAGAAAGGCGGAGAAGCCGGTGTTGTTCGAGTTCTAGTAAGTTGCCTGCCGAAACAGTGGAGGGCTGGTAAACCCCAGCCCTCTTTTTATGCCATTTTTACCGGGATAAAACTTCGTTAGTGTTTATCCTCTCAAGCATGCCTTAACGAGAGCTTCTTTTAGTATATTTCGCAGTGCAGCTCCTTACCAAGAAGCCACCTTAAGTTACCTCAGCCAAGCGCCGTGTTGCCAGGAGGTCATCTGAAGCTATCTTCCTGACATCCCCTTCACTTAAAGTCATGAGTGCTTGAGTTGCTCCAGAAGCCCTGACAAATTCGACTTCTACACCGCCTTCCGGGTAAATCTCAACCACTGTGCCTAGGTCTCCTTCCCGAAGACCGTGCTCAGGCACATCGTGCGCCAATACCACACACTCCATTTTCTCAAATTTCATCCTAATCCTCCAGGATAAGCTGTAACAAATCTAGGGACACTCTCTTTTTTAAGTATAACCCATACGGTGATAATTTGCATCACCTCACCTGCGGGGTTCACCAAGGGTCCTTCAACGACAAACTTCCGCCCGTATGGCGTATCCTCAACTCTGCTTACATCCCTGGGAAGAATCTGTCCTCTCAAGTGCCTTTCAAACTCTTCCCAGTTTTCCGCAGAATACCCAAACTGTCGAAAGAAAGCGGCTTTGAACCGTCCCACAGGATGCGCTGGGGAGAGAATGTAACGCTGCAGCTTTTCAACGTCTATGATAGCTCTTTGAGCATTTGGCACCTTCATCATATCCCACTTCATATCCTTGTCAAAGGGTCAATTCCGCCCTCGGCAAGGAGGGTAACTGCGTTCTTCTTGTCTGTGGTGCTATCTGCCCCAAAGCCAGGGCCCCTTTTGCTTGCCGGGGCCAGGGGTTTGCACCCTGGAGTGTGTCCTGGGCCGTCATTCTTGCTGAACTTACAAGCCCACAGCAGTTCTGTTACTAGCTTGTAATCTCCCCTGAAGGCATTCGGGACACTCACCTCACGGTGAGGCTTGATTGCCAACCGCATCTCTGCGTGGAGCCAAGATTCGGGCACTTACTCCTTAGCGTCTACCTATTCCGCCACCCCGGCTGGATGATTATACCATAAGCATCACTTTGTTCAAACTATAGACTTTGCACCCTATTTATATAAACTGAAAAGGGCAACCTGGCAGAGGAGGTGCCCCACGAACTCTTCGCGCAAAGTGATGAAATGTTTCAGGCTGAAAATGCCCCGTAAAAGAAGTCGGGTACACCAGTGAAAAACAGTGGAACCGCACCTGACTGGTAATCAGGTGCGACCCCTCTCAGCTTTTCTTCTGCCGCGAAAGGAAAGCCTTCATAAGCATTCTTTCCAGTTGTTTTAATTGCCTCTCGTAGTTTCTCAGCAGATGACCGTTTTGAATAAGAGGCGCCGCCTGCCGTGAGAGAATAGACAGAAACTCAAGGCTCCCTTGGGTAAATCTCCCTCTGTCTACTTTAATGGTGTTTATGATGCCAACTACCTTATCCCCAGCAGTGAGGGGTACTGCAAGAATGCTGGAAGCGCCTATGTCGCTCGCAAGCTCTCTAATAGTAGGGGCAACGGCGATGTTCCCATTGTTCATTACTAGGGGAGCCGATGACGTCATTACCCATCGGCCGATTTTCTCATCCGCTTTTTCTCCTCCAATATCCAGCCCTGCTCTAACTCTGACTATCGGCTCGCCAGTCTCTTCATCTGGCACCAGTATCGAGACTCTGTCAGCCTCGGTTTCAGCAGCCACCATTTCCAAAATCTCCTCGAAGAACTTGTCTAGCTCGGCTTCCGTTCGTAATGGTAGGCCAGCATAGTTTAGCAGTGGGGCAATTTTGGTCTGTAGGCCAGCTTTTATCGTTT
>CAZMZA010000199.1:0-2248 GCA_964570635.1 uncultured Dehalococcoidales bacterium | reverse complement strand
TGATGGCTCTTCACCGATATTTTCGCCAGGATCCATTTCCCTTCTTCCGGGCTGAGCCCGTATTTGCTGAAGTAGGCGGTTGCCGCCTGCGCATACCGCCCGGCAGCCTCCCCAACGTCCGCCCCACCACCACCGTAAAGCGGGTGCCACGCTCCGGCCGGGGCACCCGCCAGCCCGCGGAAGCCGGTGTCCTTCAGTTTCTCAAAACACACTACCAGGGCGATATCATACTGCCTGGAAGCTACCCCATACGCCGCTCCCCTCACCGCCTCGGCCCCGGTGGCGCAGAGATTCTCTACGTGGCTGACCGGCTTGGACTGCAACTGCAGGACCCGGGAAAGAGCCAGCCCGCTCTTCGCCGTCTCCATTTTGGAGAAACCAGCCCATGCCGCCTGGATATCTTTGAAATCGACCCCGGCATCTTCAATGGCCTCGGATGCTGCCTCATAGACCAGGTCATTGACGCCGGTATCCCACAGTTCACCAAACTTGGTACATCCCATACCAATGATAGCTACCTTATCCTTTATGCTCTCGGCCATTTTCTAACCCCCTCTTTCGTCATTAGCACCTTACCGGGCGCACTTTCCAGAAATAGTTATGAAAACCGGCGCCTTCTATCGAGCCGTCAAGTATGCGCCTGAAAGTCGGCTCGCATTCCATACCAACCTCAACCTTTTCCTCATCCCTGTCGGTTAATTGGCCCTGGATTCTACCACCTCCGTCTAAATCAACAATGGCACGGACCAGGGGAAGCACTATTTCCATGGCCCTATCATCTTTGCTGTAGGTAAACACCCGGCCCCTTTTATCGGAAAGCCTGACGTCTTCAAAGTTGTCTCTGGCCTGGCAGTACATGCATATCCGCTGTGTGGGAAACTGGACCTGCCCGCAGTTCCGGCACTTTTGCCCGTAGAGGGCATAGACCATCTTGTGCCCCCGCCAGACTATGGGAATCGAAGACGGCCGCTTGGGACGGGCATCGGCTTCCTGCTCTATCAAGTTGCGCATCAGCAGGTACTGACCATAGGTCGGCAGCATGAGCTTCGAGTCCAGATGCCGCTGTATACCCCGCCGGTCCCTTAACTTCTCGATATGCTCGGTTACCCGGAGAACATAGGCATCAACGCCATCTCCATAGGTGATAAAAAGAATCCTATCCCCAGCCTTGGCCTTCTCCAGTGCCGCTACCAGCATCATGGGGGCAAAGGCACACCCGGTGTTACCCAGCACGCTGAACAGGGGGTCCTGAACCTGAGTTTTAACGTCAAAGCCCATGGCCTTGGCTAGTGCAGAGTGCAGGCGCGGGTCAGGGGCATAATAGACAGCCATGGTGAAGTCTCCGGGGGTCAATCCATACTTGCTTATGATTTCTTTTGCCGCCCGGGGGATAAACTTCTGATACCCCTCCTCCCTCGTGAAACGGTCATCCGTGTATACGGGATACCGGTCCCCGTCCTTCCGCCACACATCGTAGAATTCACTGGAAACGGTATGGCTCCCTTCTACTTCGACGGCAACCTCGGAGTCCCCAATCAAAAAGGCAGCCGCCCCGTCACCAAAAACGGGCTCAAGCGGAGAACACGGGGCCGGTAAACGGCAATCACTGGCAACAACCATGAGCCTGTCCGCTTCACCAGCCTTGACAGCGTTAAGCGCGGCGGTTATCGCATTGCTCGCCCCCCGCAAAGAATTGGCAAAGTCTATGGTCGGGATGTCATCACGCAAATCAGCCGCCGCCCTCACTATACTTGCGGACTGCTTCTCTTTATAGGGGAAAGTGGTCGAGGCAAAGTAAAGACCATCGACCGAGGAGCGGTCTGTGCCGTTGAGGCAATCAATAACCGCTTCTACTGCCATGGTAATGCTGTCCTCATCGGCATTGGTCACTGCTTTCTCCCCCTTACCAAGAGGAATGCCCCAGGTGGAGCTTATTGTCGAATTGCTTAATCGGTAAATTGGTATGTAGGCACCATAACTGACTATTCCCGGCATTTTACCTCCTTCCAAACCTCTGTTTTTCTAGTGGAACCGGCCCGGGCCGTCGCCCCGTTGGAAACGGCCACCTCTAACGTACGCTTCAACCGCATACCTGATGTGACACCAGTGAAATATCGGCTTTCTCGCTTCTGCCTCTTTGCTCACCAGTCGTCCGCTTTTGATGGACTGCACACACGAGAACCCTAAGGTGCGGGGGGAAACGCCATGACCACTTCGGACATTTGCCCGCCGTCATGCAGGTTAACCA
>CAZMZA010000198.1:0-2269 GCA_964570635.1 uncultured Dehalococcoidales bacterium | reverse complement strand
CGCTGGGGGTCATAACCAGGATGGCGGTGAAACTGTATCCCTGGCCTGGTCCTGGGGTCTTACCCACCGAGGGGGTGGCGCCGCATAAGAAGTGCGAACTGCCTGCGGAAAGGTTCAAGTGGTATCTCTTCACCTATCCCAGCCTGAAAGAGGCGATTGGGGCCATTTACGAGATAGGTAAAGCCGAGATTGGCGGGCTGGTGCATCTCTGGCCGCCGACGTATTTTGACTGGTGGTGGGCGAAGTCTCGTGAAGAGTACTGGGGCACCTGGCTTGAGGAATACTGGCAGAGGAATGTCAAGAACTGTGTTGCCGTCTGTCTCTGGGGGTTTGCCTCGGAAAAGCAGCTGGCGTACGAAGAGAAGGTACTGGGACAGATTGTGGAGGAGACCGGGGGAAAGCCGATACCCGACGAGGTATATCAGCGGTGGGTGCCCTATACCGCCAACAACTGGCTCAGGGACACCAACGGGTGCCGGATGATGCGCATTGGTGGCGGTTATTCGGTAACCAATGGCTCAATCGATTCCCTTGATGATGCCGAGAGAAGCTGCCTACCGGCCTGGGAGGTTCTGGACAAATACACCCCGCCCTTCTTGGATAGCGACCACCCGGCCTGGGTCGCCCCGTATGATTTTGCTCACTATGCCCTGGCTGAAGCTGACTTTGCCCGTGAGAAAACGGATGAGGACGACCTGAAACTGGTGGAGGCCCTGGTGGAGGCGGCAAGGCGGGCGGTAAACGAGCAGGTTGTCAGCGGTCTTACCAGTGTCGGGCCCGGTAGCTTGATATGGCCGGCCTTCCTCAACTACCGCCTGATACTACCCAGGATTAAAAAGGCCCTTGACCCCAATAATGTGGCCAACCCCACCCGCTTGATAGATGCCACCAAGCTGGGCACGCCTGGGAAATAGAGACCCTGAGCCAGTTACTCACGCCCTATTCTCTGTATTATTCCTTCTTCAACTGCGGGTGTCGCTGAACAGGCATACTTTGTCGACAGTATCAATTACATTGTGGTAGAATCAAGATTTGGGACTGGTTCCCGCAGTTATGAATAAACTAAGGTAGAGCAGGAGGCAGAAAGAGTGATGGACGGAAGACAACCGGTAATCGTCAGTACGGTAAGAACGGCGGTGGGAGCTTTCGGCGGAGCTTTAAGAGATGTCCCGGTCGTTGACCTGGGGAAGGTTGTGATAAAAGAGGTGTTGAGGAGGGCGGGGGTAAGGCCCCTGGTCCCAGACGAGGTAAAGGCATTCAGGCCGAGTGTCTTGAAAGATGTTGAGAAGAGCGAGGTGGAAGCGAGGTACATGGACTGGGACGACAGTCTGCGGCCGGTCAGAATAGACGAAGTTATTATGGGCAACGTTATTCAGGGAGGCCAGGGGCAGAACACAGGCAGGCAGGCGAGTGTCAGAGCCGGGGTACCCCAGGAAATAAACGTCTTCACGCTGAACAAGGTATGTGCCTCTGGCATTAAAACGGTGGCTTTGGCGGCTCAGGCGATAAAGGCCGGGGATGCTGATGCTATCATAGCTGGAGGAATGGAGAACATGAGCGGTGTGCCTTATGCCTTGCCCAAGGCACGGTGGGGGTACCGCATGGACGTAGGTGCCAAGGCTGAGGCACTCGATATGATGGTCTTCGATGGGCTGTATGAAATATTCTACGAGTACCATATGGGTGTGACGGCAGAGAACATCGCCAGGGACTATGGCATATCGAGGCGGGAGCAGGACGAACTGGGTGCCGAGAGCCATCGCCGGGCTCTTAAGGCAATAAAGGAAGGCATCTTTAAGGAAGAGATTGTGCCGGTGGAGATTCCGCAGAGGAAGGGTCCGCCCAAGGTGGTTGATACTGATGAAAGGCCGATGGAGACGGATGTGGAGAGGATGAGCAAGCTGGCACCGGCTTTCATAAAGGATGGTACCGTTACCGCGGGGAATTCTTCCGGAATAAACGATGGAGCGGCGGCCCTGCTCGTTACGTCCCGTGAGTTCGCTGAGAAAAACGGTCTGAGTATCAGGGCGTCCATAGCCGGATATGCTACCGGGGGTGTTGACCCCAAGTATATGGGGCTCGGTCCGATACCGGCTACCCGCAAACTGCTCAACATGACGGGCTACAGTATTAAGGACATGGATTTGATTGAGCTGAACGAGGCCTTTGCCTCTCAAGTCATTGCCTGCATGAAGGAACTGGGTATTCCACGCTACGGCGAGAGCCGGGAGTTCTGTGAGCTTGGTGGTGAGAATGTCAACCCCCACGG
>CAZMZA010000197.1:0-2270 GCA_964570635.1 uncultured Dehalococcoidales bacterium | reverse complement strand
GCCCCATATTGACTACGAGAAGCTGACCGACGATAGACTGGGCGAGCCATCGGATAAGGTTCAGGAGCGGGTCAAGGCCGCCCGCGACATTCAGCAGAAACGCTTTGAGGGAACAAGGCTGACCTGCAGTGCGGATATGACCCCCGCCGAGGTGAGGGAGTTCTGCCAGGTAGAAGAATCAGCCCAAGGCCTGCTCAAGGCGGCTATGAAACAGCTTTACCTTTCGGCACGGGCCTTCCACCGCATCCTCAAGCTGGCACGCACCATCGCCGACCTGGAATACTCGGACATAATCCAGGCCCACCACCTGGCCGAAGCCATCCAGTACAGACCGAGGAGGATGCTATAGCCCGGGCCGGCGAGTCGGAGAGACTGATTATGCGGCACATCAATCAAGCCAAATAGGGTCAAGGAGGGACGAGTTTGCTATCAGCAGAGTTGTTTGGTTTTGTCGCCGGCGCACTGATGACCGTTGGTTTTCTGCCTCAGGTCATTCGCGTCTTCAAGCTTAAAAGCGCACGCGAGATAAGTCTGATTTTCAATACCTTTTTGTTGATAGGGCTTATCTCTTGGGTGATTTACGGGGTTTATTTTGAGCTGACCCCGGTAATCCTGTGGAACTCGATTGCCGTCGCTCTTGCCCTCGCCTTGCTTTATGCCAAACTAAAGTACGGAAGATAATCGGCATGACCGCAGGGGTAAGCCTGGCCTTTTACCTCAACTCGTAGTTCAGTATGCTGCCTTCCACGGCGTGTACCTGTATCTTGAAGGCGTAGGGCAAATCCTGAGAGACTAGCCTACCCAGGACATTGCGAGAGGGTACTTTGATACTCCCCTCCAGGTGGTAAACGGGAAAGCTACCTTCAGTAACCAGCTCTGTCCGGTTAAGGGTAATCTTGCCCCGATAATGTACGCCTTTGATGAACTCCAGGCCAATCCGCTGTGCCTCATCCGCCGCCAACAGCTCTTCAGTCACAAGCCTTAACTCCAGAGCAGGAAAGCCCCGCCGATAGCCAGCACAACCAGGCCAATAGCGACGGTTACCCAACCCCCTATCTGCAATGCCCCGAGTGCCGGGCGCTCCGGCGAGTGTTCCAGATACTCTCTGACGTCAGCCTGCCTGGAAAGTGAGTTGTAATAGCTTTTTTCCTCACTCCTGCCCCAGAAGAGCATGCCTAAGCCAAGGAGGATGAAGAAGCCACCCATAGCCATCAGTATGAACCATTCCTCGTACCACATTTTAGGACTTCTCCCCGGAGGAGTACCGTTTGATGATAACTATATGACTTTTCACCGCCATTTTCAACCAATTATAAGGGGAGAACGGCAACCCGCTGCTCCCCTTATCCGGCGGGGTTGTGTCCCCTCGCACCCTTGACCCGGGACTCGTCCGGTCGGCCTATATCCCGGTCGGACAGTGCCGGGGTTAGGTTATCTCAGCCGTAGCCCCGGCCGCTTCCAGCTTCTCCTTGGCGGCGGCGGCATCATCTTTGCTGACCCCTTCCTTTACCGCCTTAGGCGCGCTCTCCACCAGGTCTTTAGACTCCTTAAGCCCCAGAGTGGTTAACTCACGCACGGCCCTAATCACATTAATCTTATTGGCACCTATGTCCTTGAGAATGACATTAAACTCTGTCTTCTCTTCGGCGGGAGGAGCACCGGCAGCTTCAGCCGATGGGGCAGTGGCAGCAGCGGCTACTACCGGGGCCGCCGCAGTAATGCCAAACTCAGCCTCCAGAGCCTTTACCAGCTCCGACAGTTCGAGCACGGTCATATTCCTGATAGCTTCCATTATCTGCTCAATGGCGGCTGGCTTCTTTGCCTTGGCTGCCTTGGCTGGAGCTGGCTCTTCGACAGCGACCGTTTCGGTCTTCTTGGCCTTTCTCACCGGCTGCTTGGCGGCTGGCTTTTCTTTACCCTCGGCGGTTTCCTCAGCAGTTTCACTCTTTACTTCTTTTTCTTCCTCTGACATTTTACTGACCCTCCAATTGTTGAATTCTAGCCTGTAACACTCCTAGCATCCCTCTTAAAGGAGCGTTAAGATAGGTAAGTAGAGCGTAGATGGGGGCTTGCATCCCCCCCAGCACCTTACCCAGTAATATTTCCTTCGACGGCAGTTTAGAAAGAACAATCACCTCCTCTGCAGTAAGTGGTCTATCCGCCAGAAACCCTCCCTTGATACTCAGGGTTGTTTTTGAGCTGCGAATGTACTCATCCAGAACCCGGGAAGGCTCAGTTATCTCCCCATAGCCAAAGGCAATGGCCACAGG
>CAZMZA010000196.1:0-2302 GCA_964570635.1 uncultured Dehalococcoidales bacterium | reverse complement strand
CCAGTATTGCCGGGAACCTTCCTTTATCATTTGGACGGAATATATCGCAAGCTATAGTCGTCCCGTCACTCATAGGGATGTATACATCCCACTCTACAATGACCCCGTATTTTCGCTCCGAAGTACGCCACGTCTTAGAAAACATAACGGCATATACCCCCCTCTCAGCGTTTTTTATAATACAAGGTTTCAGTATCAAACAAAAAAGGCACACGCCGGTGAGCGTGCGCCGTCATTTAGCCAAAACTCAATTCTACGATGGAACCTGGATTTGTTAGGATCATAATCTATTAAACTCTACTTATAGCACCAGATTGCTGCCTTGTCAATACCTTGGGTGTCCCATTCTCAGGATCACTCACCGTGGGGAAGTTCCTGCTGGCCACTTAAATGGTTATGCCAAAATAGATTAGGATATACTTCAGTGACACATAAACGAATATAATACCAAATATCACTTTCAAAGTGGCTGGCTTGAATCGGGTGGTCAGTCTAGCGCCGATGATTGCCCCCCCAGATGCTCCCAGACCCAGGGCAATGGCTGCCGGGACGTCGCTGAAACCTTGAAAGACCTTAATGATACCCCCGACTAAGGCAAACCAGACAACGGATGCCAGAGAAGAGCCAATAGCAATCCGCATTGGCGACCGGAGAAAGTAAATGAAGCTGGGAACCAGGACATACCCGCCGCCAAGCCCAACCATGCCAGCTAGAAATCCACCGCCCCCGCCTATGGCTGCCTTGGCTTGCTTGCCTCCAGGGAGCTCATTTCCTGCGAGTTCGGCCGCTTTTCGGTGAAGTATTCCTTCGTAGACCATCCCTAGTGCTGCCCAGATGAAAGCCAGGCCGACGATTAAGTCGATAAGGGCGCTGTACTCACGAATATAGTAGAAAAGTGCTGAGCTGGCGAGCACGCCTACCACTCCGGCCGGCGCGATGTATTTAACGGACTTCCAGTCTACGTTGCCCAAGCGCCAGTGCTGGATGGCTCCTGCGGCAGCGGTAAAGATTACAGCGGTTAGAGTCGTCCCCACCGCCAGAGTGGGTGGAAAATTGAACCCAAAGCGAATGGCCGGCATCATAATAGCACCGCCCCCGATTCCCAGAAGCCCGCCCAAACCGCCAGCCACTATTCCAACCAGAAAGAGTACAAGAAGTAATTCTATGCCCATACGAACGCTTTCTATTCTTGAATCTTAGTGCCGCCGTCCCCTGAGATGGTAAAGTCAGTACCCATTAGCCACTGGAGGAATGTAGCACCTGAAGAGACAAGCCCGGCATGGTTTTCCTTCACACGGAGCGTGCGGCCGCCTTTTCTATGCGTTCCAATACCTCTTTTGATATCTCATGGGGCTGCCAGTCAGTTGGCGGAGTGCATATGCCGTTGTCCATGAGCTTATTCTGAATATACCTGCGTACTTGCATGGCCTCAGAATTCCTGAATGGTAGCCCATCCATGTAGAGGTTCTTCGGGTATATTCCGCCCATTGCCTCCGCTGCCTTATATATCAGACTGTACTGGTCGACCCTCAGGTCCCTGAGTGAGTACGAACCGATCAGCGTCCTGGAGCGGTAGTCACGCAAGGCTTCAATATTGATAATGGCACTGGTGAAGTAATCAACAGCCCCGATATGTTGTGCCATTATTTGACCCCGGTAGTCTATTATCTGGCTTTGATTGCCCGAGTAATCCATTGGCCAGGCATATCTCCAGTCCTTATATGTTTCTGGGAAGGAGTGGACCAGTCCGGTATTTGGTGATATGACATAGCAGGCGTTAAATACTGCATGGGACCTGTTCTGTATCTCAAATATTTCGGCGCTGGTCCGTGGCTCAAGATATGCTGTTCGGCAAATAATCTCGGCTCCGTTTAAGGCCAGGGCCCTGGCTGCCTCGGGGAAAGCCCCCTCAGCACAGACAAGCGTGCCTATATTGCCAATCTCAGTGTGAGCTACCGGGAAGATAGCCTCGAGGAGCTTCTTCGGGTCTGTGCCGAATTTCTCTACGTATATGTCCCATATGTCAGTAGGACAAACCGAGCTCTCTATCACCGCCACATGTGTCTTTCGGTGTTTATGGATAACCTTACCTTCGGGGTCAATTATGAATGAGATATTGAAGAACCGGTCTGGCATGAATTCAGGGTCTCTGGCCTTGGCCTGGGCCACAAGATAAAAGCCCTGCTGCTTGCACAGCTTAGCCAGGTACTCGGTTTCCTCTCCAGGGATGTCAATGAATATCTCCCTTGCGGCCTGAACGTGGTCCATCTGTCTCGTTTCGTCCGGTGCCCCCGTAATGGCT
>CAZMZA010000195.1:0-2304 GCA_964570635.1 uncultured Dehalococcoidales bacterium | reverse complement strand
TCACCGCCTTGAGGCGCTCCTCAAACTCGCCGCGGAACTTGGTGCCGGCCACCAGAGCCCCCATATCCAGAGCCGCTACCCGGCGCCCTTTGAGTGAGTCGGGGACATCATCAGCTACAATCTTCTGCGCTAGTCCTTCTGCGATGGCCGTTTTGCCCACCCCGGCATCACCAACAATCACCGGGTTGTTCTTGGTGCGACGGCTGAGTATCTGCATCACCCGTTTAATCTCATTCTCTCGACCGATAACCGGGTCCAGCTTGCCCGCCCGGGCAAGCTCGGTGAAGTCACGACTGTACTTCTCCAGGGAGCGATACTTGCTCTCTGCTCTGGCATCGGTAACGCGGTGTCCGCCGCGAAGCTTCTGAAGGGCAGAATACACCTTCTCCCGGTCAATGCCAAAGCTATGTAGAATAGCCGCTGCCTCACCCTTTTCCTGGCCGGCCACAGCAATCAGCAGGTGTTCGGTACCAATAAACTCGTCCTTGAGCCGGTCGGCTTCAGTCGCGGCATCCGTCAGGAGGTCTCTGGTACGCGGCGTAGCGTAAATCTGTTCCGCCACATGAGAAAGTTTAGGCACTTTCTCCAGGGCAGCTACTACCTTACTTCTCACTGCCTCCACATCAACGCCAAGCTCTGTCAAAATGTCACCAACCAAGCCCTTTTCCTGCTGGAGCAGGGCCTGCAGGACATGTTCCACATCCCACTGGCTGTGGCGATACTCCCCAACCAGTTGTTGAGACGCAGCCAGTGCCTCCTGCGCTTGCTCAGTAAATCTCTCCTGCCTCATATCTTCCCCTCAATTTCCTCTAGGAGCTGGCCTCCCTTTCGGCTGCGGGTTCCTCGCTCCTCAGCTTGTCCCGATATGCCACCACCCTGTGGCATTCCGGGCCCTCACACTGAAGCGCACGACCCAGCTTCTTTGACTTGTTTTTGAGCAGCTTGGTCGTATCCTTCGTAATTACCGGGTCGCCGTATTTCTTGTAGTAACCCACACATCTTGTCGACCAGTCCTTGTAGACCATTATAGTCACGTCATCGTCCACAGCGTCACAGTAGAGCGTGGTCGCTGTTACCTGCCAATCTACCACGTTAATACCTCCGTAACCCAGTTTCGTGCCTTATATACTATCACATCTGGCCCTCAGGCTAAAGCCCTTCGCCTCTGTATTTCTCCAGCTCTGTCTCCAGCTCCTCAATGTGTTGTCCCAGCTCGGTCATATGTTGAGACATACGTAAGATAACCTCTACCCCGGCCAGATTAATACCCAGGTCGTCCATCAAGGTCTTCGCCCGGCGGAGCAAGTCTATGTCTCTCTCGGAATAGAGGCGGATGCCACCCCGCGACCGGGACGGTTCTATTATGCCAATCTTCTCGTAATAGCGCAAAGTGTGAGTTTGTACGCCGAGGATTCTGGCGGCGATGCTTATTACATAGCGTGGTTCGTCATTGTCTCTTTCCATAGTAATCCCTCACTCTAGCTGCTAGGCCTCAGTTCACGGAGCCGCTCGAACAGTTCCTTTTCCTCCGCCGAGAGTTTGCTCGGTAGCACTACGGTTACTCTAGCCAGCAGGTCGCCTTGGGAAGAATTGCCCAGGTGGGGTATGCCCTGGCCAGTGAGACGGAAGGACTTTCCGTTCTGGGTCTCGGGCGGAACCTTCAGCGCGAGCTTACCCTTGAGACTAGGTACCATAATCTCTCCACCCAGTACGGCCACTGTCAGTGGTATTGGTACCTCTACATATAGGTCATCGTCTTTGCGTTCAAAGATTTTATGTGGTTTAACTGATGTCACCAGGTAGAGGTCGCCGTTGGCGCCTCCAGAGTAGCCCGGACCTCCCTTACCGGCAACGCGGACTCGAGACCCGCTCCTGACTCCGCGCGGAATTTTGACCTCAAGGCGCTTCACCTTGGGTACCGCTCCGTAACCTTTACATGCCGAACAGGGCAGGTTTTGTATGTAGCCCGTTCCCTTGCAGCCGGAGCAGGGCTCCTCCGTCTGGAGAGCAATAGTCCGCTTGGTGCCCTGGTATGCTTCCTCCAGGGTTACCTCAACCGGGTACTCTATGTCCTGTCCCCGTCGGTGTCTGGTCCGCCGGCTCCTAACACCGCCGCCGAAGAGGTTGTCGAAAAGATTGCCCAGGTCAGCTTCCTCAAAGTGGATTCCCTGCGGACCGCCAGCCTGGCGAAATTCCCAGAAGGGTGTCTGCCGCTGTGCCTGAGCGAACTGGTCAGCGTATTGCCACTGGTCCCCAAACTGGTCATACTTCTGTCGCTTCTCCTTATCGGATAGCACCTCATAC
>CAZMZA010000194.1:0-2347 GCA_964570635.1 uncultured Dehalococcoidales bacterium | reverse complement strand
AGATCAGGTTCCCAGGGTTGGCTTCAAATCGCCTCTCAGCCTTTGAGCACCCCTAGCGGTCAAACTTCTGTATCTATTTTGTTCCCCTACATTAAACTGTAACACAGGCAGGCTTAAAACGCAAATGCGCCGGCTAATCTATCTACCTCACCCTCTAAGACACCCGTTTACTACTCCATTTGTAAGCAACGATGATATAATTTGATTACCATGGAAAAGCTCAACAACGGGGCAGCAAAACTGGGGTTACAGCTTAACCCCAGACAGCTTGAGCAATTCCGCACCTTCTACCAGGAGCTGGTGGACTGGAACCAGAGACTGAACCTCACTGCCATAACCAGCTATGAAGGCGTGCAGATAAACCACTTCCTGGATTCCCTTACCGTGACTCTGGCCTGGCAACAGCCGATTAGCGGCACGGACCTCCGCATAATTGACGTCGGTACCGGTGCCGGGCTCCCCGGAATACCACTCAAGATTGTCTTCCCCGGCACAAGGTTGGTGCTGCTTGACTCTACAGCCAAGAAGGCAGCCTTTCTACATCACCTTAAAGACAAACTCGGACTGGACAATATCGAAATTGTGGTTGGCCGGGCTGAGGAAATAGCCCATCAGAGCCAGTACCGGGAGAGCTTTGATGTGGTGCTATCCCGCGCCGTCGCCCCCCTGCCAACCCTGGTGGAACTGACCCTGCCTTTCTGCGTCGCCGGTGGCAGCTTTATCGCCCAGAAAAAGGGGGCTATCGGTCCGGAGATAGCCAGGGCAGGTCAGGCAATCAGTGTCCTGGGCGGCAACCTGCGCGAGGTAAAGCAGGTCGGCCTCGAGGAGTTCGCTGACGAGAGATGGCTGGTGATAATTGATAAGATTTCGCCCACGCCACAAAAGTATCCCCGTCGGTCGGGTATGCCAGCAAAAAAGCCCCTCACGTAACGCCTCCGTTAAGCTGCGACCCGGGTCGAAGTTGATAAAACGCCCTAAACAATAGTAGAATATATAATAACATCTATGTCTGGAAGCGAGAGGAATAACCATGGAAACGGGGACATGGAAAGTTAAGACCGGGCTTGCCCAGATGCTGAAGGGCGGGGTTATCATGGATGTGGTCAGCCCAGACCACGCCAGGATTGCTGAGCAGGCCGGTGCCTGCGCCGTCATGGCGCTGGAAAGAGTGCCGGCAGATATTAGGGCTACCGGTGGTGTGGCTCGCATGGCTGACCCAGCCGTTATTGACTCAATCATGAAGGCAGTCTCCATCCCGGTAATGGCCAAGTGCCGCATAGGCCACTTTGTGGAGGCCCAAGCCCTGCAAGCCCTGGGGGTAGATTATATTGATGAGTCCGAGGTACTTACCCCGGCTGATGAGAGCCATCATATCTGGAAACACGATTTCAAGGTCCCCTTTGTCTGTGGCTGTCGCGACCTGGGTGAAGCACTGCGTCGTATCGGCGAGGGGGCAGCTATGATTCGAACCAAGGGTGAGGCCGGTACCGGTAATATTGTGGAAGCAGTAAGACACATGCGGGCGGTAATGGACGGTATCGGCAAGGTAGTCAATACACCCAAGGAAGAACTCATGGCGCTGGCCAAGGAAATAGGAGCGCCCTTTGAACTGGTGGCGAAAATACATAAAACCGGGAAATTGCCGGTGGTTAACTTTGCCGCTGGTGGAGTGGCCACGCCAGCCGACGCCGCACTGATGATGCAACTGGGCGCTGATGGTGTCTTTGTCGGTTCGGGTATATTCAAATCCTCTAACCCCGAAGTCAGAGCCACGGCTATCGTCAAGGCAACCACCCACTACCAAGACCCGGACATTATCGCTGAGGTCTCCAAGAACCTGGGAGAGGCCATGACCGGGTTAGACATAAAGCAAATCCCTACTGAGGAACTGCTGGCACCCAGAGGATGGTAGAAAAAGTAATTACAGACGACCTGGATGCTCTGCTTGATGTTTTGCCCCCGCATATCAAGCAGCCACTTTGCCAGCAACAAGACGTCAGTGACCTCTTGGAAGTAGTATTGGATTTGGGTCGCCCCCCGGAAGCCCGCTTTCCCCACCGCGAACTGATTTTGAGCCCTCAGGAGGTTACCGAACAGGATATTGATTACGTAACCTCCCGTATCAGCAGCTTCGGGGACGATAACCGGGCTGGCATTGAACGCACACTGCACCGTATCTCAGCTATTCGTAATCGCAAGGGGCGCATCGTCGGGCTTACCTGCCGCCTGGGCAGGGCTGTCTTCGGCACGATTAAGATCATCGAAGACCTCGTCCAGTCAGGCCAGAGTACCCTGCTGCTGGGCCGTCCCGGGATAGGCAAGACAACCATGCTGCGCGAGGTAGCCC
>CAZMZA010000193.1:0-2363 GCA_964570635.1 uncultured Dehalococcoidales bacterium | reverse complement strand
ACTTAAAGGAGTCTTTACCTTTACCACATTTGATGACGTCAGGGCGATTGATGACTTCATCAATCGATGCGGTAAAAGAAGAATAAGGGCGGTGGTAATCGGTGGTGGGCTCATCGGAGTAAGCGCTACTGAAGCGCTCGTAAAACGAGGAATACAGGTTACGATTGTCGAGATGAAAGAACAGATTTTAAACACAATCCTCGATGAGGAAGCAGCTACTCTAGTAGATAGAATCCTGAAGCGAGCTGAAGTTGAAATTATAACTGGTCACACTGTGAGCAAGGTAACCAGCTATTTACCTGGTGAAGCCACCGGTGTGACCTTAGATGATAGTCAATCGATACCCTGCGAGATGGTAATCGTAGCTATAGGCATGCAGCCGCGCATAGAGCTTGTGATTTATACCGATATTAAAATAAACCGTGGCATAGTAGTTGACCGCCATATGGCTACATCCAAGCCTGATGTCTATGCCTGTGGGGATGTGGCCGAGGCTTATGATTTCGTCCACGGTGAGAATCGGCTCACTCTTATCTGGCCTAATGCCTACATAGGAGGAAGAACCGCTGGCTTCAATATGGCTGGTATTCCAACTGAATATCAAGGTGGGACAGCAATGAATTCTTTGAAATACTTCGGAGCGAGTATGGTCTCAGCTGGCATGGTAACCCCGCCTGATGATAGCTATGAGATAATCAGTCAAAAGCATGGCGATGTATATAAGAAGGTTATCTTGAAAGATGGGCTGATAGTTGGCATGGTCTTTGCCGGCGACATTGAGAGGTCAGGCATCGTCTACAATTTAATGAAGGATAGGGTAAATGTTAACAGCTTTAAAGAAGTTCTTGTCAGTGATGATTTCGGCCTTGTCTCTCTCCCTGAGGAAATCTGGAGGGCAAGGCTGGCAATACTGCCCTCAGCGCTAATATCTTCGCTTACTTCCGCAGAGCAGGCTGAGGAGATGCTCGTGGGCGAGTAGTATTAGTATTTCAGGAGAAACTGCTATGAAAGATATTCGACAGGTAAATAATCCTCACAACGATGACAAGGTAATTGATGCCTGTTCCATATTCGGGGCGATGGATACCTTGGGAAGAAGGTTCTCTGGAGAAGGTGTCATCAAGGCCATCACCAATATGCATGTCCGTGGCAACGGCTTGGGTGGAGGATTCGCTATCTATGGATTGTATCCTGAATATGCGGAGCTATATACCTTTCATATTATGTACCTGAGCCAAGAGGGACGTGGAGAAGTAGAAACATTTCTTAAAGATAAGTTTGACCTTATTCATCATGAGGAGGTACCTACAAGGGCAATACCGGCAATTGTGAATCCACCGCTAGTATGGCGCTACTTTCTTGAGGTAGGGCAACACAAGCCGGAAGGCCAATCTGAGGACGACTATGTCGTCGAGAGGGTAATGGACATAAATACGAAGTTAAAAGATGCCTTTGTCTTTTCCAGCGGTAAGAATATGGGGGTGTTCAAGGGTGTAGGCTACCCTGAAGAGATAGCCGAATACTTCTGTCTGGACCAATACGAGGGTTACCTATGGACAGCTCATGGTAGATTCCCTACCAATACCCCCGGTTGGTGGGGTGGGGCTCATCCGTTCAATATCTTGGACCTGACAGTAATTCATAACGGTGAAATTTCATCCTATGGAATAAATCGGCGTTATCTGGAGCAATTCGGTTATCATTGCACCATGCAGACCGACACCGAAGTAATAGCTTATGCCGTTGATCTTCTGATGCGTAAGCATAGCCTGCCGTTAAAAGTAGTTGCTGATATATTGGCTCCTCCCCTCTGGACTGATATTGAGCGCCGCTCTCCGGGGGAGCAGACATTGCTCCGAACTTTGCGTCAGGTCTATGGCAGCTTGCTTCTAAATGGACCATTCACGGTGATTATTGCTCATCAGGGCGAGATGATTGGACTTACCGACCGCATCAGGTTACGCCCACTTACTGTTGGAGAAAAGGGTGATATGCTCTATCTTTCATCTGAGGAGTCAGCTATTCGCCTTATCTGTCCTGACTTGGATAGGACATGGATTCCAATAGGCGGCGAGCCGGTAGTGGGGAAATTAAGGAAACCACTTCAATGGCAGGAACTGGTTTCCGTCGGGGAGAGTGCATGAGATGTTGACCAAAAGGATTATTCCCTGTCTTGATGTGAAAGATGGACGGGTAGTGAAAGGAACCAGCTTCGTTAACCTGCGTGATGCCGGCGACCCGGTAGAGCTGGCCAGCTTTTACTACCAGGAAGGTGCTGATGAGCTGGTATTTCTGGATATCACTGCCACCCCTGAGGGTCGTGACACTATGGTGGACGTTGTTGAGCGGATCTATGAGGAAGT
>CAZMZA010000192.1:0-2363 GCA_964570635.1 uncultured Dehalococcoidales bacterium | reverse complement strand
ACCCGAGACCGTCTGATGATAGAGCTTGACAGGAATCATCCCGGCTACGGGCTGGCCAGACACAAAGGCTACGGTACGGTAAAACACTTTTCCTGCCTCTACTATCTTGGACCGTGCCCCATCCATCGCCAGTCCTTCCACCCGGTAAAAGACATGATGCCGGGCAAGGGTCGGGAAGCTGACAGAATGTCCGTTCAAAAGAAATGAAGCGCAGAGATACCGGAATCCTGGGGGAAAGGCTGGCTCGGCAGTTCCTGCAAGAGCGAAACTACCAAATCGTTGAGACCAACTACCGCTGCCCTGAGGGTGAAATTGACATCGTCGCCAGGCACAAGGACTACCTGGTCTTTGTTGAAGTAAGGACCAAAAGGAGCCGGGAATTCGGCAGCCCCGAAGAGTCAATCACACCAGCCAAGAAGGAAAGAATGAGAGCGACTGCCCTGCACTACCAGCAGACCCACGACGATTTACCCCCGCTATGCCGCATCGACGTTGTCGCTGTAGAGCTGAGTAAGAAGAAGCCGACACGAATTGAGCTTATTGAAAATGCCGCCGGTGATGACTAAGGATACCCTTCGCCTTTACCCGCCACGCCGCCTGTGCTAAAATACTCCTCAGTGATAGACCATGCCCATATATGATTTCGTTTGTCAGCAGTGCCATACCAAGTCCAGCATTCTGGTGAAGAATATCGCCGAACCCTTTAACCCCCGGTGTTCTACCTGCGGTGGTGATGACGTGATCCGTGCCATAACCAGCTTTGCCTACCACAAATCCACGAAAACAATCTGGGAAGAATCCGGCGAGCCCCGGTCACTCCCCAGCCCGGACTACTACCAAGACCCCCGCAACATAGGTCGCTCAACAGAGAAGAGGTTTAAAGAACTAGGTTTCGAGCTGCCGACACAAATCGAGGAGCAGATTCAAGCCGCCAGAGAGGGTGAGTTACCAGCGTCGGTCAAAGAGAAACTATGATTATGGCTCCACCAGAAGCAATACCCCAGCGAACACTACGCATTATTGATGCCGACCTCAACCGCATTGGCGAGGGGCTGCGGTTCCTCGAAGACGTGGCCCGTCTTTTGCTTGATGATGCCGGGCTGACCCAGCAATTAAAGACCATGCGACACGAGCTGCTGAGCAGTAACTGGTCATTCCAGCGCCAGCTTCTTGAGACACGAGACGCACAAGGCGATGTCGGCACTAATATTGAGGTGACGGGAGAGGAGAAACAAAAGGAGCTGCCAACGCTGGTCGTGGCTAACGCCAGAAGGGTCCAGGAATCACTGAGAACTATCGAGGAACTGGCCAAGCTCCCGGAAGCTCTAACCGGGCTGGACTCAGAAGGGTTCAAACAGGCTCGATTCGACCTCTACTCGATTGAGCAAGAACTGCTCTCCAAACTGCTCCGCCAGGATAAGACGAAACGCATAACCGGACTCTATGTCATCATAGATACCCAAACCCTAAAGGGACGCAGTCCCGTGGTAGCTGCCGCCCAAGCAATCCGAGGCGGAGCCAAGGTGGTTCAACTGCGGGATAAACTTCTGAGCAGGAAGGAGCTACTGCCAATAGCCCGGGAACTGAGAAACCTGTGTGCCGAGCACAACGTGCTGTTCATAATAAATGACTACCTTGACCTGGCCCTGGCCGCTGATGCCGACGGCCTGCATCTTGGACAGGATGACCTGCCCCTTAAGGTAGCCCGCAGGCTGCTACCGATGGATAGAATTCTGGGTGGCTCAACAACCACCGTTGAACAGGCTACCCAGGCTCAAGCCGACGGGGCAGACTATATCGCTGTCGGTGCCATGTACCCGACACCGTCCAAGGTAATGGCACAGGTAGTCGGGCTGGACAGGCTGCGGGAGATAAGACAGGCGGTAACCCTGCCCCTGGTGGCTATTGGCGGCATAAACAAGGATAATGTCACTGAGGTTATGACCGCCGGGGCTGACTCAGTAGCCATAATCAGTGCTATACTACAGGCAGAGGATATAGAAGCAGCGGCCCGGCAAATTGTAGATAAAGTTGAAGCGCAGCCGTGAAGAAATTGGCTGACAATTTGGAATCGATTGCTGACCAGATTCGGCAGACCTTCTCCAGCATAGATAAGGCCAGAGAAAAGGCACTACCTCTATGCCGTGAGGTCATCCGCCACTCCAGCCGGGCTATCCGTGCCCTGCACCGCCAGGAGTTTGACCAGGCCAGGGAATTGCTTGAGTCTGCCCGCAACCTGCTCAACGAGGCAGAACAAGCTACTGCCGCCTATGACGAACTGAAGAACACCAGCTTCGTCAGAGATGCTCAAAAGGAGTTTGCCGAAGGCAGTATCACCCTCGCCCTGGTAACCAGACACTCAC
>CAZMZA010000191.1:0-2385 GCA_964570635.1 uncultured Dehalococcoidales bacterium | reverse complement strand
ATAGGCTCGGCATAGCAGTGCCCCATACAGCCCACTTCAATAACTGGGCAGGACAACTTCTGTCTTTCTAATTCCCCCCTTATTGCCTGAACCACCTCGAGGGCACCAGCGGCTCGACCGCAGGTAGCTGTACCCACCATGACTACTGGATTACCGCTTTTCCACAATTGCTTCCAGCGTAGCTTGGCACGGTCCCTTATTTCTTCAAAGGAAGAGGTTATCGTTGCCTGTTCAGCTATTTGCATCGTTTCCCTTGAGTTCTTTCTGGCTTTCGTGTCCGAATGATAGGAGCAGTCCGTCTACTCTTGTCGGGTCGGCCTTGGCCTCTGGCTTGCCATCGACAACGGTTACTGGCGCCATCGTGCAGCAGCCCACACAGGCTACGGTATCCAGGTCAAATTCCCGGTCTTCCGTAGTTTCACCGGGCCCGATGCCCAGACGCCTCTTCCAAGCATCCAGAGCAATGTATCCGCCCTTCATATGGCAAGCAGTCCCCAGGCAGACTCTTATCGAATGCTTCCCTGGTGGATTGAGCCGGAACTGATTGTAAAAGGTAACCACGCTGTAAACATCCATCCCCGGTATGCCCAGGAACTCGGCAATCCCCAATATGGCTTGGCGCGGCAGGTAGCCAAGCTTCCCCTGGGTCTTCTGGAGAATAGGGATAAGGTTGTCTCTCTTCCGGCTAAACCCCCTTAGTATGCGCCTTACTTCTTGCCCAACTTCGGCCTCTTTTTCCGGCGTCATTGTAGTCATGGCTATCACTCTAACGATAATCTTTGTTCACACCTCAATCGTCTTTTTTACCAGCCACCACTATCGTGAATCCGGCATCGGGGGAATATCTTTCTCTGGGGTCTTCCGTACGATGCACCTCTCCTGGCCTCTGAAAAAGTGTCGAAATAATTCTCTCGGTCACAAAGCCTGCTTGGACTATGAGTCTAACCACTTCATCACAGCTGTAGAAGGTAGCATATCTATAGAAGCGATGCCCCTCTTCCTTCTTCTGCTGGTAGAGTTGACCCCAGGGGCTCTCCTTCAGTACAAGGCCAAGCACTATTTTACCGCCCGGCATAAGGATGCGGCTGGTTTCCTTCAGAACCTCAAGAGGCGAATCGAGGAAACACAACGTGGCAATCAAAAAGACCGCACCGAATGATTCTTCATCAAACAGCTCCTGTTCTCCCCGGCCTAGAAAGGCATTTATCCCCCTCTCCTTAGCCATGTGGAGCAGTTTAGAGGAAGGGTCGATCCCAGTCTCTATCCCCAGCGTCTGGGCGAAGCGGCCGCTGCCGACACCTATCTCAAGCCATGGCTTCGGCAGGGTCGGCAATAGTTCTCTAAACGCCCGCACTTCAATTAAAAAGATAAGACTTCCCTCGCTATCAAACCAGGCATCATATTCCAAGGCCAAGTCATCGAAGGGAGACCCTTCGGTGTTGTTCTGCCTTACCTTTGTATTTGATCCTCGAGTCCGGTAATTAGTTGATGACATCCCTCCTCCATCATGAGAGTTTGTCGGGTTCACGGTGCTCATCCAGTAATATTCTGGAAGTTGCAAAATCCACTTCAACTACTCTGCCCGGTATAACTTTTTCCTCACCCAAAAGTGTCTCAAGTTCCACCCGTTCACCATGCAGCCGCATATGAGCGATATCCTGAAGCACTGGACCATCACCCCATTTGTTTAGATATGCCTTAGCCAAACACACTTTGCACCTCCATTCACTCCGGTAAGGGCAGCTAAATTTGCGTTATCCCAGTGTTGGCAGGTCTGCCCTCGATAGGATGGCATCCATAACCTCTCTGATCTCCCGCACCGCTACCCCGTTCACCGGGATTCTGCCCTCCAGACTTGATCTGAAAATGTCGGCGTCAAAGTAGATACACCCGACTACCTCAATGCGCCGCTTCTGTAGTTCTGCTTTCAGTCCGGCAGCTATCTCTCCAGATGGCACCTTGTTCATGATAGCCCAGACATTTTTGACCCCAATTCCTGAAGCCAGGTCGTGTATCTTCTGACCTACATTTACTGATTCCAGAGGAGGCTCGACAACAATTAGTATACTGTCAATACTGGTGTCAACACCCCGACCGAAATGCTCCACTCCTGCTTCCATGTCTACAATGGCCAACTCGTCTTCTTGCAAAGCCAGCTTCTTTAAGAACTCGCGGCTTAATACCCCCATGGGACAGGCACAGCCCTCCAGCGACTGCAGTATCTTACCTATGCCGACGAGCATCAGACCGTCTTTAACTAGCAGATACTGCTCAGGAATCTGCGTCGTTGCAATCTGGGCCTCGCTCAGGACATTCGTCTGAGACATCTTTTGCTTCAGGCTTTCCTTGCCACCAACAAGCTCCATGAGAGGCACAGGCGGATGG
>CAZMZA010000190.1:0-2390 GCA_964570635.1 uncultured Dehalococcoidales bacterium | reverse complement strand
GGATACTTCTGGCGGTAGTGGTCATTTTTATAGTAATAATTCTGATTACCATATCGCGGCGAAACTTCCGCTGGCCCCTCTACGGCCTAGTGGGATGGATATTAGCGGCTATTATCGTCGGAGCGATATTCCCCGCCGTGATACAGCGCTTCCAGGTTCAGCCCAACGAGCTGGCCAGGGAGAGACCATATATCGAGTACAATATCCAGTTTACCCGAGAGGCCTTCGCTCTGGACCGAGTTGAGGAACAGTCCTTTCCCGCAGAGAAGTCGCCAAGCTCACAGGATGTTATTCAAAACGAGGCGACCATAAATAACATCAGACTGTGGGACCACCGCCCGCTAAAGGACACATATAACCATATACAGTCTATTAGGCTTTACTATGACTTTAATGATGTCGACGTCGACCGCTACACGATCGATGGCGAATACCGACAGGTCATGCTGTCAGCCCGTGAGCTATCGGCGGAGAAACTGGCCGGGCAGGCGCAGACATGGGTCAACCGTCGGCTCCAGTTTACCCACGGCTATGGTGCCGTCATCAGTCCGGTCAATGAGGTTAGTACCGAGGGGTTGCCTGTATTGCTGGTAAAGGATATACCCCCCGTTGGCGACTTCAACATAGTTCAGCCTCAAATATATTTCGGGGAAAAGACAAACAATTACGTGATAGTAAAGACAGAGACTCAGGAGTTCGATTACCCTATGGGTGAAGAGAATGTCTACAGTAATTACCAGGGTGAGGGTGGAGTAAACCTGAACAGTTTTGTCCGTCGGCTGGTTTATGCCTGGCAATTCGGTGACCTTAATATCCTTGTTAGTGGCGAGTTGACCCCTGAGAGCAGGGTACTGTACTACCGTAATATCCAGGATAGGGTAAACCACGTGGCTCCCTTTCTGAAGCTAGACAATGACCCCTATCTGATAGTGATGGACGGGGGGTTATTCTGGATACAGGATGCCTATACCACCACTGACCGCTATCCTTATTCCGAGCCTGCTGCTGGGGGCTTGAACTATATCCGTAACAGTGTCAAGGTGGCTATAGATGCTTACAACGGCAGCATGACCTTTTACATTACTGACTCGGGAGACGCTTTAATACAGACCTACCAGGCTATATTCCCCGAACTCTTTGTACCTGTAGAGCAGATGCCCGAGACACTTCGGGCCCACTGGAGATATCCTGAGGATATGTTCAACATTCAGGCCTCGGTATACCAGAGCTACCATATGCGCGACCCGCGGGTATTCTATAACCAGGAAGACCTGTGGGCTGTTCCCAAAGAGTTCTATGCCGGTAAAGAACAGCCTATGGAGCCATATTACATCATCATGCGCCTGCCCGATGAGGATAAGGAAGAATTCTTGCTCATGTTACCCTTCACCCCGGTGAATAAGAATAATACCATTGGCTGGCTTGCCGCCCGCTGCGATGGAGATAACTACGGCAAGCTGCTTGCCTATCACTTTCCCAAGGAGCGGCTGGTTTACGGCCCCAGCCAGATCGAGAACCGGATCCAGCAAGATACCATTATAACCGAGCAGCTGGCTCTCTGGGGTCGTGGCGGTTCTCAAGTTATCCGGGGAAACCTGCTGGTGATACCTCTGGGCCAATCCAACCTGTATGTGGAGCCGGTCTTTCTCCAGGCGGAGGACGGGGGACTGCCAGAGTTGAAGCGAGTTATTGTTGCCGCCGGTGAACACATAGCTATGGAGCCCAACTTAGAGGAAAGCATCGCTGCCATCTTCGGTGCTGAGGCACCGCCTACGGAACCAGAGCCTCCGTCTCCCGCAGAGCCGGAGGAGCCGCTACCAGCTGAAATGGCCGAGCTGATTGAGCAGGCTCAACAGCACTATGAACAGGCCCAGGAATACCTCAGGGCAGGTGACTGGACTGGCTACGGGCAAGAGCTGGACGCTCTGAAGGCGGTACTGGATCAACTGGCAGAGTTCACTGCTCAATAGAGGTAATAGCTCATTAGCTCTGCAATGTTGCTTTTGATTACTCAACAAGAAGATGGGGGTTACCTCTAGCTCCTCTACAACACCACCGCCACCTAGCTTGTGTGGCTCTAAACCCTGAGACGCATACCATCATAGGCAAAGCTTGTTCCCGGCTTCTCCGCCTCCAGCGCCCGGTAATCGTCATAGCTCCGGTTCCAGTATTCCTCTAAATGCACAAAGAGGACCTTTTTAGCCTTAATGCGGGCTGACAATTCCAGGGTTTGTTCAAAGGTATAGAGGGTGGTTCTAGAGATGTGCTCAGCCGGGTACTTAAAGTCGTGTTTTAGTCCGCTTTCGAATATCCCCGGCTGGATAATCAAAAGGTCAGCTTGTTGCACCTCAGGGCGATGTTCCGGGAAGGGCTTGATATCACAGGGGGCA
>CAZMZA010000189.1:0-2393 GCA_964570635.1 uncultured Dehalococcoidales bacterium | reverse complement strand
GTCCCTCATGTTTGTGGGGCTCATGCTCGGGCTGGTGAAATCCCTGGTGAGCGATACCTTTCGGCCTGAGAAGCCTGAGAGATTACCGAGGTTACTACCGCAGATAATTCCCTCACGCGATGGCAAAGAGCCAACCCCGAATCTGACCAGGGAACAGGTGACGGAGACAATTCTCAGAAATCTGGTGCAGGCAGGGGTACTGCTCTCGAAAGAGACAGGCGGCTACCGCAGGGTGCTTGAGACCTATGACAACGTAACTCTGCTCAGAGTATTGCTCCACAGTCATGAATTAAGAGAGCTAAGGGGAGAATGATGGACTACCGCTCGCAGCAGCAGATGAATGATGTTTTGAGCTTCGGCATGTCTCTTCTGGTCGTAGTCTTTATGTTCGGGCTGCTGAAGTCGCTGGTAACCAGTGTGACGAAGCCAGAAAGGCAGTACCTTCCTATGACCGAACCTAGGAAACCACAGGTTACGGTTACCTGCCCAATATGCGGTAAAGCAATTGACGTGCCGGGATATGACTCCATGACTAGGACTGAGGCATTACGGAGACACATAGAGCAGAAGCATTCATCACGTATCGGCCAGACTGGACTAAAGAAGACATCGCCTGAGCTAATTCCCCAGATTCTCATTGATGGTGGCGACCCGGTGCCGTCCCAGTATCGCTACCTGATGGGTTGGGTGAGCGAACCTCTCCCTGAATACAGCCTAGTGGTGGAACTCCTGCCCGACGTTGAGACAGCCGCAGGGGAGCGCAAGATTGAAGTCGTGCTCAAGCAGCTTAAGGACGGTGTAGAGAGTATCCAGCAAAGCGATAGGTTCCGACTCTTCCTGTCAACAATGGCCAAGTTCCATGACTACTCAATCGGCAACCTTATCCTGATAGCAATCCAGAAGCCCGATGCTACCCGGGTTGCCGGCTTCAACAGCTGGAAGGAAATGGGGCGGTGGGTGAAGAAGGGCGAAAAGGGCATTTCTATTCTGGCCCCGGTGCTGCCACCCCGACCTACCTGTCCCGAATGCGGCGCCAGGCTTTCCAGAGACGCTAGGTTCTGTCCGGAGTGCGGTGCAGCGGTTGAAGCGATAGAAGTAGAGGCTGAGCCACGATATTTCAAGGTGGTGTACGTTTTTGATGTCAGCCAGACCGAGGGTAAGCCGCTCCCCGAGTTTGAGGTGCCGGTGCTGACCGGGGAGGCAAATGAGGAGCTATTCAGCAAGCTGCTAGAGCTGGTGAAGAAGCGTGGAGTCACAGTCAGCTTTGAGACAAGGCCTTACCTACCCTCAGAGGTGAAGGGCCAGTATACCTCGACCGGCATTTGGGTTCGTCCCGAGGAGCCGAGGGCGCAACAGCTAAAGACGTTGCTTCATGAGACAGCACATTACTACTCCGAAGGGGTCTTTCACATACCCAGGAGAGATGCAGAGACCATCGCCGAAAGTGCTGCTTTTGTGGTTGGAGCACACCATGGCTTCGACACCGGCGTGAGGTCATTTCCTTATGTGGCCCTGTGGGCTCAGGATAAAAAGGTGCTAGAGCAAAACCTCGATGCCATACGCCGGGTAGGCACGACAATCCTCAAAGCACTGGAGACTTGAGATGGTAACAGACCTTATCCCCCCTACCTTGCAAGTGCTAGCAGACTTTAGAGTCACTCCCTCCGAACTGACTTGGTACGCTGAGGAGCTTATTGTGATACTAACAACAGTCGTGGTGATGTCAGCACTTTGGGAAATGCTTTGGGAGGCTTCCAGATGGTAATGCTCAGACCCAACCGAGGGGGATATCTCAGGCCATTCGGCTGCGGGTGGTTTATCAAGAAGTTTCTCCTAGGCCACGCTCCGGAAGGTAGCATCGCCATTGACTCCAACAGGGGATCCTGCCAGGAGGATGTGTTTTATCATTATAAACTCGCCCTGCATCGTGCCTATGCTGAGGATGCTACTGCCTTGGAGAATGAGGAGCGAATAAGGGCTGGCATAGACACTTACACCGAAAAAGAGTACGCCGAGCGGGTTGATTGGCACTTTCGCCACATCCCTTACAAGCTGGTCAAAGCTCGCTACCACAGCTTCCGGAGATACTTTCATTACCTCAAGCAGCTCAAGTGGGTGGAGCTAACCGGTGTTGAGGAAGTCTCAACCATCCAGGAGGTAACTCGCAATCATCCTGCCTCGTACCCCCGCAAGCTCTACCGCCTTACTAGAGAAGGCATTAGGGCGCCGGATGAGGAGTGGTCAAATCCGCAGCGTTTAATCTATTCCGTGATAGCTGAAGTGCCCATAAAGGACTACATGAAAGAGAAACGAAAGGAGAAAAAGTACCGCCGGGCAAGACGACGTGAAAGGTTCTTGAGACCATTCACTGCTGGCATGTTTATCCGTGAATA
>CAZMZA010000188.1:0-2416 GCA_964570635.1 uncultured Dehalococcoidales bacterium | reverse complement strand
GGATAATGGCATCGGTATTAACATCCGCCCCGTATTTATGAACTTTACCTTTTAACATCGGACTACTCATATTTAATACTATATGCCCTGCAAAGCCCGCTCGAAATCCTTTACTTTTGGCGGTTTTTTGCCCGTGCCCGGTTCAATGGTATGTCCTTCCTCTATCAGGCGTTCGGCTTGGGCACGTATGCTGCCGGGGAATTTCTCGTTCAAACTGCCGTCGGTCTTAATCACCCGCCAGTAAGGTGTTATCCCGGTTTTCCCGCTGGTCAGGTCCTCTTCCGCAGTCTCGGCGGCAATGCGGAGAAAAATGCCGGTGCACAGCGGACAGGTAATATCAGCTCCGTAATCCTTGGCCAGCCGCCCCCTGATTTGCTCTACGGTAACCAGCTTTCCTCTCTCAACCTGGCGCATCAGGGCATCAACATCGAGGGGTTTGGGGATAAGCATTTTACCCCTGCCCTTGGGGTCATCAACCAGCTTCCTTTCCTGGTCTCTTTCCAGTTTCGCTCGCCAGCTCTTCTGCGTCTTGGCCATGAGCCTCACCTCCTTAGCCGCATACTGCATCGCTGCCCGCTCAGTCGGTCAGGACTGCTTCTCCTTTATACCCGCCAGCTCTTTGGCCAGTCTCTTCTTTTCCTCCAAACCGCCCCGGGCCTCTCGGTAAATGAGATGGCGGTGTATCTGCTGTGGTCCTCCACCCTGCCACATTCTGATTCCCTGCGGCCCGGCTACCCAGTGCTGGAGGAATTTCAGCATGCGCAGTCTGTCTTCGGTGGGGACGGAGGCGACCCCCTTGAGGTACTTCCTCACGTACTCGCTTGTTTCCGGGTTCTTCAGTTCCAGCTCGGAGGGCATGGTTACCACCAGACCGCCGGCCAGGTCGGCCGCCAGCATCGCCGCCTGTGGGAACCCGTACTGGGTATTGAGCGCAGCCATTAGGCCGGAGGTAAGGTCCGGGAAGTACACCCCCGAGCCCGGGGGCTCTTCTGTGCCCTGCTGGACAGCGGCGGTGGCGCAGGCGTGTGTGGTCTCACGGACGCGGAGCATCTCCGTTATCTTATCCACCACGTGGGAGGCTCTAGATATGCCGTTGTACTCGGCTACGGTCTGTGCCGCGCCGATTATCAAGTCCAGGAACCCCACCTTGCAGGCGCCCCGGCACACCAGGTTGTGTATCCGGCTGGCCCTCTCCAGGTAGTCCCTGATGAACTCTATCTCTCCACACATGAAGACGTTTTCCCAGGGTATGAATATGTTATCAAAGATAACCATGGACGATACCGAGCTTCCGTAGACGGGGTTGCCGAGGGTCCCGGTGTCTTCGGCTTCTCTTCTTTCTGCCTCCATGGCACTCTCCTGGCAGATGTAGGTTATGCCCTCGGCTCCAGCCGGGACGGCAAAGCTGAGGGCGTATTCCTCTTCGCCCTTCCCAGGTGCCAGCAGAGGGGGGCAGACGAGGTGATAATGGGAAGCAAAATTGCCCTCCTGGTGCGGCTTGGCTCCCCTCACGACTATGCCGTCACTGCGCTTTTCGACTACGTGGAGGTACAGGTCAGGGTCTTCCTGTTCTGAGGGTCTCCTGCTCCTGTCCCCCTTGGCGTCTGTCTGGGGCCCGTTGCAGGTCAGGTCGTTTTCCTGCATATACCGCAGGAAGTTATTGAACCGCTGGTTGTATTCGGTGCCCAGTTTCTGGTCCATGGCGTAGGTTACGCTTGCCAGGACGTGGATAGCTTCCGTCCCGCCGCAGCGGGGATGGCAGGTGCCTATCTTGTGAGACATCAAGATATTCATCTGCCTTCTCTTCTCCAGGTCGTCAATACTGCGGGGCACATGGCACCAGCGGCTTATTTTTTCGCCGGTAAGGTGGGAGGTTGCCGTGGTAATCTCCTCGTAGGCCGGGTCCAGTGCCAGCTCGTAGGTCTTGGCTATGGCATTAACGATAGGGCTGGTGTTGGGGTGTTCGGTGACGTCGTCTATCCTTTTGCCGGCAATAAACGTCCTGTGCTTTATTTCCCTGATACTGTCTATGTATTGCTGTGGTGTCTTAAGAGCCATTTCAGACCTACCCCCTGCTTTATGAGACTGGCGTCGATACCGCTGTTTGCATTGTTTAATTAACCCTTCTGGTCTTTTATACCTGCCAGCTCTTTGGCCAGTTTCTTCTTTTCCTCCAGGCCGGCTCGGGACTCTCGGTAGATGTTAAGGCGGTGCACCTGGGACGGAACTCCACCCTGCCACATCCTGACCGCTTGCGGTCCAGCCACCCAGTATTGAAGGAATTTCAGCATACGCAGTTTGTCTTCGGTGGGGACGGAGTCGACCCCCTTGAGGTACTTCTTCACATACTCGCTTGTTTCGGGGTTCTTCAGTTCCAGCTCGGAGGGCATGGTTACCACCAGACCGCCGGCCAGGT
>CAZMZA010000187.1:0-2422 GCA_964570635.1 uncultured Dehalococcoidales bacterium | reverse complement strand
AGCTTAAATATCTCCCTCTCGCTCGCAGTCAGTTGATCATATGGATCTCCATCGGGCTGATTTGCGTAATCTTCAACTATGGCTGATGCAACGGTGGGGTAAAGGTAATAGTCCCCTTGAGCCACTGTAAGTATAGCGTTCACCAGTTCTGCACCCGCGGCCTTTTTGGGAATAAAACCATGGCCTCCCGCTTTAATAGCTGATTGCACGTACTCTTTCGATTCATGTTGACTCAAAAATAGCACCTTCGCTTTTGGCAGCTTCTTTCGAATTCTCCGTGTGGCCTCTAAACCGTCCATAACTGGCATGACCAGGTCCATCAGTATCACGTCTGGATTGGACTCCAGCGCCTTTTCGATGCATTCCCGTCCGTCAGACGCTTCCCCCACGATATCAATCTGGTCATGGACCCCGAGCAAGGCACGAATGCCATCCCGCAAGATGGCATGATCATCTACAGTCATGATCCTGACTTTATTCATTTTGAATCTATTGTCCAGCGTTGCTTCAGAGTCTGTTTTCTTCTCGCCAGCAGGACGCTTTCGAGTGTTTAAATTTCCTTTCATGATCTGTATCCTTTCTTGCTGACCGGGGTAAGTCATACCTCCAATACAGTCCTTATTTATGCAATAATCACAGAGAGCCTCTCCATCTCACCCGTGTAAATATTGGGATGAGCACTTCATTCGGTGACCTCAAAGGCGAAGTGTGAAGCGGGCACAGGGAGGCCCGGATGATTGGTAAAAATCGAGCCATAGCACATTGAACTGTCCTTGCTGGGGAACAGGCAGCGTGACCAGAATAAGCGCCAGCAGCATCGAGCAAACAGTAGCAATCTCTTCATTCTTTGCTTTCTCTCTTATTAGATATTTTTTAGAAGAGGTCCAGTCTGAGAAGCCCCCGTTGACACAGTGGCTGTAAAACCTAACCCGTTCTCCTCCTCAACACTATGGTTCCAAACAAAAAAACCAGGATGCCAGCAGTGAACAGGAACCCCATGAGAAGTAGTCCAAGCCCGGTGACAAAGCTGCATGCACTCGGTATCACGAACATGAGAAGCAGACCGAACGCAGCGCTGAACAGTGCCATGAATGCCCCAACGAGACGTACTACATCTCTGCCATTGCCGTTTTTTCCGTACATCATTGGCTCCGCCATTTCCGGTTCTTCAGCCCTTCCACTGATGAGTCAGTGCATCCGCCTTTTCAGCCTTATATCGATTGGTACGTTTTGAATGTAACACTTCCTTCACGCGCTCCAGGAGGTCAGATACGTCAAACGGCTTCTGTATGTAATCGTCCGGCTTGAACTGTTCCCTCAGAGTGGGATTGGGTTCCTCTGCGGTGAACAGGATCACCGGTATGTGGCACAGCGAGTCGGTCATCCGGATAAGGCCCAGGATGCCCCATCCGTTCAAATCGGGCAGCCGGACATCCAGAAGAACCAGGTCGACCCGCCTCTCGGATAGTGTGCTCAGACAGCCGAAGCCGTCCGCCGCTTCCAAGACCTGCAAGTCTTCAGTTTCAAGATTGCGCCTGACCAGCTTTCTCATGGCATGGTCGTCATCAACCACTAACACTGAGTGTGAATTATCGCCGTACAATTCCTGCTTCATTTTTGACCCCCATTGATAGATTATGCGGGAGCAATCCTGGCTTATTTCAGGGTCTTAAGGTACTGGATGATGTTATCAACGTCCTCGTTTGAGAGTTTACCCCTCCAGCGGGGCATGGCCGCATCGAGGTCCTCACCTTCTTCGTCCTTGCCGTCAAGGATGGCGCCTTTGGCCAGAGACCAATCGCCGTTGTACATGTCATTCAGCGGGCCAAAGCGGATGTCGGCTGACGTGGCATCACCGATTTTTTTACCGCCGGCCCCATTGTCGCCATGACAGGAGGCGCAGTTGGTGTCATAGAGCTGCTTGCCGACAGCGACTGCGGTGGGGTTGGGTGTGGGCGTGGTTTGGGTCGTCCCACCGCAGGCGGCCGTTATCAAAGGGATGCCCACCAAGGCCATTATAACCGCACTTACAACAATGTGAGATTTATGTAACATTAGCTTCGCCTCCTCTGAATACACTCCTTTCTTCTATCCCTAACTCTGTGTTTATACCGGTTTACTGGCTAAGGGCTGGTGTGTTTAATGAACTGTGCGAGAGTCTTAATCTCTTCCGGGCTAAGGGTGCCGCCGAAGGGGGGCATGCCCCCGTCGGGCTTCCCGCCGGATATACTGGCCTCTATCTCATCGTCACTCAACTCCGCCAGGCTCTGCGGGTTCAGAGGCGGGGAGAACCCGGTTACGCCCTCTCGATTCTTCCCATGGCAGCTGGAACAGTTCTTGGCAAACAGCGCTGCTGCATCTATTGGCGCTGCTGTGGGCTCCCGGGGGGGTACGGGCGTGGTTGAAGTAGCCGGAGGAGACG
>CAZMZA010000186.1:0-2426 GCA_964570635.1 uncultured Dehalococcoidales bacterium | reverse complement strand
CCCCAGTTCTGCATCATTTCCTTAAGGCGCTGGGCGAGCTTGGGGTTGGAGCGCAGGCGGTCAATGAAGATGGGGCAGCCTTCTAGGAGTGAGTTCTGGGCAGCGGTGGCCATATTGGAGAGCAGGTTCTGCAGGTTTGAGTCGGCGGCCTGTGAAATATCCGTCCCCGAAGCTGATTGCTGTAGCTGGCGGCGGATGTCTTCAATGGTAAACCGCATCGGCAGGATACACGATTTATACCAGGGGCACTCCTTACACTGAATTATCCCCTGGGCTTCACCTAAAACGTCGCTCATCTAAGACCTCTTTCAGGGCATTATCTCACTCAGCCGGCTATCAATCGCTGCCTTGCTTGGGAAAGGACCGATTACCTTGGCTTTAATTATGCCTTCTTCATCAATAAAAAAGGTGGTTGGAGTGCCCGGTATCCCGTATTTTCGGGCGACCGTAATATCACTATCAAGCAGTATTGAGAGTGAGAAACTGTTATTCTGCAGGAACTGCTCTATACTGCTAGTATCGTCGCCAACATTGATGCCGAGCATGACGAGTTCTCCCTGCGTCTCTTCAGCCACTGCCTGCAGGAATGGTATCTCCTCGCGGCAGGGATTACAGTTGATTCGCCAGAAGTTGATAAGCACTGGTCTACCGGCGAAATCGCTTAAGGAAACGGCCTCGCCGTTAAGGTCGTGCAGGGTGAAGTCCGGCGCCGGCTGACCGACGGTGGCTGCTTGTGGTTGAGAATTACGCGTGCACCCGGTTATCAGTAAAGCGGGGATGACAAGGGCTAGTGTTATTACCAGTAGCTTATTACGTATTTTAATCACATCTCACTCCTGAAGATAATTTTAGCACTAAACTAGGCGCCTAGTAAAATAAGTCTGCCGGTCAGGCTGAGTATGCCGAAAACGATGAGCACCACCCCGCTGATAATATAGATTACCCCTGAGTAGCGCTGGAGACGCCTTAGCAAAGGGAGTACGGCGTCAAAGGCGGCGCCGATAATCAGGAACGGTATGCCGACCCCCAGCGAGTATATACCCAGCAGCATGGCTCCCCGCGAGGCGGTTTCTGAGGCTACCGCCAGCGTTAGAATGCCGCCTAGGATGGGGCCGACACAGGGGAGCATGACCGCGCTGAAGATTAGGCCGGTGACAAAGGAGCGCATAAATCCCGTGGCCTTGCCCTTCGATGGTGCCAGGTGCTTGGTGAAGTTTAGCTGTGGTATCTTCAGGGAGGCTAGGAGAAGTGCCCCAAAGACAATAAGCACGATGCTGGCTACTCTGCGGATTAGGAAGGTATTGATACTGACGGCAAATCCAATCAGGCCGGCTCCGGCACCCAGTAGAACGAAAATCAGGGTGAAACCGGCAACAAAGGTGAGGGAGTGAAGAAATATATGGGCGTTTCGCTTGTCGCCCTTGGCTTCGAGGATTTCAGGGCCCGCCAGGCCCGCCAGATAGATGGGCACTAGAGGTAGCACGCAGGGTGATAAGAAGGAAGCGAATCCAGCGAGCAAAGCGGCTAGAGTTGAGATATCTTCCATAGATTCCTACTTAAGGTAGTGACATTTTAATGTTAACCGATTTGGCTCTGGCTTAGCAAACTTAATTGCGGGCCCTAGAGTCATTATGCCTTTTGGGTCTACCCTGGTCTGGAAATAATCCTGCCCCTCGCTGTAGAATATGGGAGGAGATAAATAGTGAAACCGCTAAGTTACACCCAGATTTCTCTCTATCAGGCCTGCCCTCTGTGCTATAAGCTGCAGTATATTGACGGCCTCAAGCCCAAGGATAAGTGGTATTTCAGCTTTGGTACCACCCTGCATCTCTGTGCTGAGTACTTCTTCAGGGTTAAGGTACCGCCGCCACCATCACTGGATGAGTTACTTGACTTCTATGAAACTAACTGGCTTTCGGAGGGGTATGAATCAGCCGACGAGGAGGCTAAATACCGGGCTTACGGCCGGGAGATACTGACCAAGTTCTGGCAGATTCACCACGCTAGCTTCAGAATGCCCCTGGCGATAGAGCGCCTGTTCTACGTTGACATCGAGGGTGTCAAGCTGAGGGGCTATATCGACCGGGTGGATAAGCTGGAAAGCGGCGGGCTGTCTATCGTCGACTACAAGACTAATCAGGGGCTGTTTACCCGGGAGGACCTGGAGAAAGATCTTCAGCTAACGCTCTATCAGTTGGCGGTTCAGGAGATATGGCAGCTTCCCGTGGAGAGACTCACGCTATATCATTTGAGGTCGAATACCCCGTGTAGCTGTGAGCCGAGGTTGGAGCCGCAGCTAGCGGCTGCCCGACAGATGGTGCTTGAGGTTGCCGATAGTATTGCCCGGGGGGAGTTTCCGGCGCTTGAGAATCAGTATTGCCCCTGTGATTTCCCGGAGCACTGTCCCTACTATCGCCAGCAGTATA
>CAZMZA010000185.1:0-2435 GCA_964570635.1 uncultured Dehalococcoidales bacterium | reverse complement strand
TTATGGGCAGGGTGGTTCTGGTAGCAACGGCCCTACCTACTACATTAAGCCCCCGGTTCAAATTCTCCTGAAGACACGACAGCCTCATAATACACCCCCAGAACTATATTACAGTATACAACTATATTACTGTAGTGGAGTAGTATACATCAATACAGAATTCTGCTCAACAAATAGTCCCCCTGCGGTGAGAAAGCGCCGGGGCTTAAACGGCTTATTCAAGGCTTATCTCTCCGCTCTTGCCACCGCTCTTTCTGACCAGCCGGATGCCGTCAATTCGGATGCCCCGGTCAACCGCTTTACACATATCGTAGATGGTCAAGGCGGCAACCGCAGTGGCGGTGAGTGCCTCCATCTCTACCCCTGTCTTACCCGTGCTCTTTACCGTACTCATAACCTCCACGGCACCAGCTTCCTCGTCCAGATTGAACTCAACCCTAACATCCCCGATAAGAAGCGGATGGCACAGGGGTATTAGATTAGGGGTTTGCTTGGCCGCCATTACGCCGGCTAGCTGAGCCACCGACAGCACGTCCCCCTTCGGCATGTCTCCCTTCTTTAACAGGTCAAAGGTGGACTTCTTCATCCTGACCAGGCCCTTGGCCACTGCCTCACGCTGAGTATCTGGCTTGTCGGTAACGTCCACCATACGGGGTCGGCCCAAGGCGTCTATATGGGTCAGCCCCTTACCAGCAGCGGCCTCTACCTGTCCCTCTCCCTTTTTCAGAGGTGGCGCTTGAACCGGCTCACCCCGGCTGGCTGAAGAGGTAGCCAGGTTATGGGCCTCCTGGTGCCAAGGATTTTTGGTATCCCGATTAATCCAATCCCAGCGCACCTTGTGCTTGCTGACAACCGCATCCAACCTGTCCCACAGGTCGCGATTAGCCCGCCTCTGCCAGCCCTTGGCCACACAGCCAAAAAGGTACTGGCTATCTGTGTAAACGACTACCTCCGAACCCTGCCGGATGTGCGAGATACCTTCCAGGGCAGCGGTAATCTCCATGCGGTTACTGGTAGTACGTTTCTCCGTCCCCGAGAAAACGCGTTTCTGACCACCTTCAACGATAACAGCCCCCCAACCCCCCTGGTCCAACACCGGATTGTAAGCCCCGTCAGTATATAGCTCAATCATATTTAACCACCAACTTGACAAGGCCGGTACTCGGGTACATCACCCTCCGCCAGGCGATGCCGCAGTGGCTTGCGGGCAACCGCCTCCTCAATCAACTTCTTCAGCCCGGCTGAAGATACGCCATCGCGCAGAGGCTGTTTCAGGTCTACCTCATCCCCGGACAGCAGGCAGGGACGGAGTTTACCGTCAGCCGTAAGACGTAGCCGATTGCAATTAAAACAGAAGTGCTCACTTACCGGAGTAATAAAGCCAACGGTGCCCCTGGCACCGGGGAAACGAAAGTACTTAGCCGGGCCATTACCCACACTGGGCAGACAGGGCTCCAGTTCCCCCAGTTGCTGGAGGTGCTCCTTCACCTCACCAACCGAGATAAACTGAGAGGCCTCCGCGCCGTCACCAACTATGGGCATGAACTCGATAAAGCGCACATGCCACTCCTCGTTGACGGTCTTGGTGGCAAAATCCAAAAGCTCCTCATCGTTAACCCCGGACACAAGCACCATATTAATCTTAACCGGATTAAGCCCTGCCGACCTTGCGGCCTCAATACTCTTCAGCACATCGTCAATATCCCTGCTGCTGCGGGTGATAGATTTAAACCTGTCCCCCTTCAGCGTATCCAGGCTTATGTTAACCCGGTGTAACCCGGCTGATTTCAACTCTACAGCGTACTGACTGAGCAGGGTGCCGTTTGTGGTCAGGGAGATATCATCTATGGCATCAATCTGCGCCAGCATCCGTATCAGCTCAGGCAGCCCTAACCTCACCAGCGGTTCGCCACCGGTAATCCTCACCTTATTTATACCCAGCTCAGCCGCCGCCTTAGCTATAGTGTAGATTTCTTCGTAGGTCAGAATGTCGCCGTGAGACATCAGCTGAACACCCGCCGCCGGCATACAGTAAATGCAGCGCAGATTACAGCGGTCAGTCACTGAGATACGAAGATAGTTTATCGGGCGCTGGAACGAATCAGAAAGTCCAGTCATAATACTATTTCACCACCGTCAGCCTTTCCAGCTTCTGGTACACCTGTCTGGCTGCCTGCCCACGGTGACTAACCTGATTCTTTACTTCCAGAGGCAGCTCAGCCATGGTCCTATCCAGCTCAGGGAAGTAAAAAACCGGGTCATAGCCAAAGCCCTGCTCGCCCCTGGGTTCAAAGGTTATGTAACCGCGACACTCGCCGTAACAATACTCTACCTGACCATCGGGTGTAGCCAGAGCGATAACGCACCGGAAACGAGCCGAGCGCTTCTCCCGGGGCACACCCTCAAGCCGTGCTAATAAATAGTCAATCCTCTCC
>CAZMZA010000184.1:0-2500 GCA_964570635.1 uncultured Dehalococcoidales bacterium | reverse complement strand
GTTAAGAACAGGGGGTGGTTCTCACCCAGGCGCTCCCTTTCCTTCTCCACGTAGGCCAGGTACTCGGGATTGTACTTGGCTACCTCCTGCCAATCATATCTGAAGTGACGTTTACTGCCATCCCTCTTCTCCAGCTCAAGGTTTGTCTGCTTCACCTCTTCAAGCAGGGTGGAATCGTCCCAGGTAGTGCCGTAGTGAACGGTGGTAACATTGGTGGTCGCTCCCATCGGCTTAAACTCCTTGGTATACTTTTCCTTGCCCACGTCCTGTGACTCGTCTATCTCCAGCAATATGTGGGCGGTGTTACCCACCACGTTGGCAGACTCGTCAGCAGACAGGAATACCGCCCAGGCGTTCCCCAGCCTGATGATATAGCCCAGCTCAGCTACCCAGATACCACCAAAGCCAGCATCGTTCAGCCTGTCCTTCAGCCGCATCATGGAGATTACTGTCTGCGGCTTGAAACTGGGCGAACACTTCACCAAATTCACCGGCTCAGCCATATAAAGCGTCAAAAGCAGCAGTTCAATCTGGGCTGAAAGCTCATTCTTACCCCCCTGCCTGGCTATCTCGACAGAAAAGGTGAGCCCCTTCCGGCCAAAAACACTGTCCAGTATTGCCAGGGCTACTTCACGCTGATACGGACGCAATCTATGTAACGACGAAACGGCCATAGTTACCACCCCGAGGCTCAGCTTATTGCTTGACAACGGTTCCAAGACCAATGCCCAGGGGTAGAGCCACATCCCGGAGAACATTACCTATGGCTTCCTTGAGCCCCTTCTTCTGGTCTTTGGATATGTTATACCTGGTCCTGATGAGTCTGGCCAGGGTATTGGTCGCCTGCATGATGAGTTTAATATTCTCCGGGTCATTGGCCAGGATGGACTTGATTTTGACCCTGAGCAGGGCGATTTCGTCATCAATACCGCCGACGCTGGAGGCTAACTCAAAGTCAAGCCGCTCCGCCTCGTCAAGCACCTTGGCGTAGAAGCCATGCCGCCTAGCGTTCTGATTGCCCTTTGGTGCGCCTCGTTTTCTTCCTCTTTCTGCTGGCATCTGGTTTCTCTCCGTTGCATAAAAGCCTGGCAGTGACCAAGACGATAGTATGGGCCGCCAGGTCCCACCTCTGGCTTTCTATAGCTAACCTCAATAGCCTCATGGCTCTCCCCCTGACTCCATACGTCAGTCTATATTAGCACATATGTTCTATAGAGGCAACGAGGTTTTGTCACTATATTTCACCACTGCCCTATCGCAGAGAGGACGGGGCCGCCAAAATTGATATTGCGGAGCGGCTATTATAAAATAGCCTAGAACCATCCACCTCCGGCGGACAAATGAGTATTACCAAGGAACTATACCAGCTACAAGAGATTGACCTGGGGCTGGAAGCCGAGGAACAGGCTTTGAAACAGATTGCCAGCCAGCTGGGAGAAAGCCAGACCGTAGTCAAGGCTCGAAACAAACTCGCCTCAGAGAATCAGCGTCTGGAGGAACTGAAGCGGCAGCAAAATTCCCTCGAATGGGACATAGACGACCTCAACACCAAGATTACCGCCGCCGAGGAAAAGCTTTACGGCGGCCGGTTAAGCAACCCCAAGGAGCTGGCCAGCCTTCAGCATGAGGTTGAGAGTTTTAAGTCCAAGCGTACTCAGCTGGAGGACAAGGTTCTGGAGATAATGGAGGAAATCGAGCAAGCTGAGTCCAGTGTAGCCAGCACCGCCAGTGAGCTAGAAGCAATGGAAGCCGATTGGCGAAGCCAGCAACAACAACTCTCCGGTGAGATGGACCGGCTTAAGCTCAGCCTCTCTGACCTCAAACAGAAACGGAAAACCTTTTCCGCCGGTATTGACCCCAGGTCAATCCAGCTCTACGATGAGCTCAAGAAGCAGAAAGGTACGGCTGTAGCCAAGGTGGAGCAAGGGATTTGCCAGGGCTGCCGGATATCCCTATCCGCATCTCAACTACAACAGGTAAGAACCGGTAGCCTGGTGCAGTGCAGTAACTGCGGGCGTATCCTGTTCCTGGCTTAGACGAGAACGATTCGAGGCAGAGATGTCACTGGAACTAACCAAGATTGTCTCACAGGTGGGAGATATGGTAGCCCGGCTCAAGGCTGGCCTTGAGGAAAGGCGGAAGCGTCTTCAATATGCCCTGGATACCCTCCACAGCCAGGCCCCCGACCTCCCCGACCTGAAACGCAAGGTCGCCGCCAGCAAGACCACCTGGCTGGTAGCCGGCCCGGTGGACGGGCTTGACCGTCACTATAAGGCACCACCTACCCCCCGGGAGTTCACCGTGCTCGCCACCGACGGCTCGCACATTGATGTTGACCGACACCGCTCAGCCAGGTGTTACCTGATAAACGTAGGCGCCGTAGTTCTCCACTACGGCACTAACCCCGGCGCTACGCTCGACAGTTTCCCCCACCTCTATTCTGCTGATGAAGACCTGGTTATTACGTCACCCACGGCTAAAGGTCGTGAGCAGATAATAG
>CAZMZA010000183.1:0-2502 GCA_964570635.1 uncultured Dehalococcoidales bacterium | reverse complement strand
GGGCTACCGTGTACCAGAGTAAAATCATCCCGCTCAATAACCAGCGGCAGGCTCTCCAGATATTGCTTGTCCTCCGGGCTTAGCTGGTGTCCTGTCCAGTTACAGGCGGCGGCAGCGTCCGGGTTAAAGTCGTCAGTGTCCAGCTTGCCTATGGCTGCCCAGTCATGATTTCCGGCGACACAGATGTGGGGGTGCTGGCGCAGGAGCTCAAGGCACTGGTGAGGGTCAGGACCGTAGCCGACAACGTCTCCCAGGCACCATATCTCTTCCACCCCTCCCCGCTGCTCCATGTCCTCCAGCACTGCCGTAAAAGCCGTCAGATTGGAGTGGATGTCAGCCAGGATTGCGTAGCGCATTTGGTAAAGACTATAACAGCTTTTGCGGTATATGGCTAGAGGAGGAGTCCAAGAGGGGCGAAGCCGCTCTTTTTAATAACCCTCCCCTCCCTTGTTTGTGCCCTCAGATAGAGTAATGCTATAATTTCAGCCATGAAAGTCTCGGAACTGGGGGAGTTCGGCCTGATTGACCTCCTGGCCGAGATGGTTAATCGTTCATCCGGGGGGCAGGCATCCCGGCAGCAACTTGTTATCGGCATTGGTGATGACGCTGCCGCCTGGCAGGGCGATGCCTCAGTCCAGCTGGCTACAGTTGATTCTCTTATCCAGGACGTCCATTTCTCTCTAGCCATAGTTTCGTGGGAAGAGTTAGGCTGGAGAGCATTGGCCGCCAATCTGAGCGACATCGCCGCTATGGGTGGCGTACCCAGATATGCTCTGGTGTCGTTAGCCCTGCCCGGCCGTACAGAGGTCGAGGAGGTTACCGCTCTTTACAGAGGGATGATAGCGCTGGCGGATGAGTTTGGGGTCGCCTTGGTCGGGGGCGATACCAGCAGTGCCTCCATAGTGGCTATTACGATTACCGTTTTGGGTAGTGTCAAGGACGGCGAAGACCGCTTACTTACCCGCTCAGCAGCGCAGCCGGGTGAGAGGGTGGCTGTTACCGGCCATCTGGGAGCGGCTGCCGCTGGCTTGGAAATGCTGATGAAAAAGCTCCAGTTTGATGAGGAAGCGACCAGCCAGCTAAGAAGGGCTTTCCTTCACCCCTATCCCCGGATAGCCGAAGGTCAACTGCTGGCGGAGCAGGGGGTGAAAACGGCTATAGATATCAGCGACGGTCTGATTTCAGACCTGAAACACATATGTGAATTAAGCCAGGTCGGCGCCCGTATCGGGATTGACAGCGTGCCCGTCGAGCCTGCGGTCAGGGCTAACTTCGGTAGCCGGTCCCTGGAGCTGGCGCTGGCGGGTGGAGAGGACTACGAATTGCTGTTTACCGGCAGTGCTCAGACTATCGACAAAGTGAAATCGGCACTCTCCTGTCCGGTAACGGTAATCGGTGAAATTCTAGCTGATGAAGCGGGGAAGGTAAGCCTCGTTGACAGCAAAGGCAGTCCCTTCAGTCTAGGAAAGGCAGGGTGGGAGCACTTCAAAGCCAGATGAAGACAGGGCAGCGGATAAGCTCTCTCAGGTTAATCAGTCACAGCCCGGAGGAGACCCAGGGGCTGGGCACCCGGATTGGTGAGCGGTGTCTCCCCGGTGACGTTTTGCTCCTGGTCGGAGTCCTGGGAGCGGGGAAGACCTGTCTTACTCAGGGTATCGCCTGGGGACTGGGCATCAAGGAATACGCGGCCAGTCCTTCTTTTGTCGTGGTCAGGGAACTTTATGGCAGGTTGCCTCTGTACCACATAGACCTGTACCGGCTTGAGCACCTAGAAGAAATCTTAGACCTGGGCTTGGATGACTATCTTTACGGTGGTGGTGTATGTGTGGTGGAATGGGCAGAAAAGGGGCTGAGCGTGTGGCCGGGAGAGCACCTGATGGTCCAGATAGACTACGTTTCCGATAGTGAGCGCAGCTTGACGATGGAAGCCAGCGGCAAGCGCTATCGGGACCTGTTGGCTCAACTGGGGAAGACCGTTAGCGCCTAAGACGGGGAGAATCACTGATGCAGTTGGCTATAGATACATCGACGGATACGGCCAGTGTGGCTCTGGTTGAGGAGGGTGAGGTGCTGGCGGAACTGAGCTGGCGCTCGGGGCAGAACCACAGCACCCAGCTGCTGCCGAACCTGGCTTACCTGCTGGGCCAGGCCAGGCTGAGCCTTGAGTCAACCAGCTGTATTATCGTGGCTAAAGGGCCGGGAAGTTACAATGGCTTGCGGGTGGGCATTAGCACGGCAAAGGCTTTAGCCTTTAGCCTGGGAATCCCTATGGTCGGCGTTAGTACCTTGGCTGCGGAGGCCTACCAGCATGCCGAAACCGGTCTGCCGGTGTGCCCGATATTCAATGCCGGTAGAGGCGAGATTGCTACTGCCATCTATCAGATGCAGGACAATGAGTGGCGCGAGCTGGTGGCAGAGCACCTGACCACTGTTGAGGCTCTGTGCTCGGAGATAACCACAAGGACCGTGTTTTGCGGGGAACTGGTACCGGCTGTTGCTAGC
>CAZMZA010000182.1:0-2531 GCA_964570635.1 uncultured Dehalococcoidales bacterium | reverse complement strand
GCCATCTCAGGCTCAGGCTGAGGCTAAATTAACCCTCCAAAAAGCGGGCAAAATCCTCCGAAAACGGCAAAAAGACCCGCTGCTTCGGCGGATTTTTCTCAGGTCTCCGGGTTAACTTAGCCTTAAAAGTTAGAAAAATCCCTGGATATTCAGTTCATGCCTTCTAAATGCCGGGTGACCCGTTATGTTGTCTAGTTCTTTTATGTTCTTTATTAAATACCCTAAACAGTCTGTGCTATTTTGTAATTATCAGGGCAAATCTATTTTCGCTTTTTTGCTCAAAGGTAGGCCTTATTCCCTTAGTCTTTAGCTCTTGAGCAACACTTTTCAGGGACTCAGAGTCTCCCAGTATTATTTTTACCTTTTCGCCCTCCTGTAACCCATCGACTAGTTCTGTGGCCCTGATTTTTGACAGGGGGCAGATAAAATTACTTAAATCATGTTCCTTTTCCTTTTCATCTTCGACCTCTTCGCCCCCCTTATCCAGAAAGTCTTTATAAAAGCTGACATACTTGAAAGCATCGTCAGGTGATATGATAACGGCCAGACCAGAGTTGGATTTCGCATAGCGCAGTGCAACATCCAGAATGGCGCCGGTGGTGGGTCCTACCAGGACGCCGTCTCTTCTAGCCAGCCTTATGGCGCTGCGATACGCCGCGTCATCAGTCACCTCTTCCCGGGCATCAATGACATTGGTGTCCAGTATCTTGGGAACGTATTCCTCATCCAGGCCGGTAATCCGTTTCATGCCGGGTAATTTGTGGTCCGGTAACGCAGGCTCCACGGCGATGACTTTCACCCCCGGATTTTGCTCTTTCAGGTACCTGCCGACACCCGTAATAGTGCCGCATGTCCCAAGAGCAGCGAAGAAATGGGTTATCCTGCCGTTGGTCTGATGCCATATCTCAGATCCGGTGGTGCGATAGTGCGCTTGCACATTCAGTTCATTTTCGTACTGGTTGGGGCTGACATAGCTGTCCCTGGTGGCCAGGCTGTTTACCAGCGAATTTACCAGCCCCCGGGCTCCCTCCGAAGGGAAACGCGGGCAGAGCGCATCGTCCGTTTCCCACAACCTGGCGCCGAGCAGCCTCAACAGCACTTTCTTTTCCTCCGGGATTCCCTCCGGAACCGCCACCTCCACCGGAATTCCCAGACTGTTGGCAATGCCCGCTAAAGCTATACCGGTATTGCCGGATGACGGCTCGACCAGTGTCCTGCCATCCAGCTTCAACCCTCTCAGCATCTCGAGGACGACTCTGTCCTTGATGGAGCCGAAGGGGTTGTACCTCTCCAGCTTCATATAGAGGCTGAATTTGCTGTTCAGGTTGACCCGGTTCAGCCTGACCAGTGGCGTTGGGTTTTCAGGACTGGCGATTAACTGCGTGATGTCGGAATAGACCCTTAGCCGATGGTCTGGTTCCTGTGTTCTGTATTCCATATTTTCTCTTGTCATATCTGATAATCTTCCCAAATTACTTTTTTCCTGCCGAAATCTATTCTGTTCCATCCCCGCTCATGCAGGTAGTAGAGGAGAGCCTTAATTCCATTAGCCGTCAGTGACAGGACAATAGAACTGCCCCATTCATGTAACCAGAGATAGGAAATCAACATGGTAATAGCGACAGCGATAAGCCGCCATGTTATCGACTTTACTAAGCTTCTCCAATGGTTATCCATCATTCGCCATCCCAAGTTTCTTTTGGTTCATTTTATTTCAGTCTCTGAGTGTGTATGCCACACTCACCACCGCACTTGCTGGTATCCTTCCACCGTCCGTCTCTCTCAAGTTCCCCACCCGGATTAGAGCATGGGGCGCAGCCGATAGAGCGGTAATTCATTTTGTACCAAGGATGGGACTCAATACCGCGGGTTGCCATATATTTCCAGATGTCCGTCTCAGTAAAGGTCAGGATGGGATTTATCTTGATAAGTCCGCCCTTCTCTTCTACCTCCTGGTAGTCTACTCTGGTCCTGCCCTCCGTATTCCTCAGACCGGTTATCCAGGCATCCAGACCACTCACGGCTACCCTGGTAGGTTCTACTTTGAGCAGACGGCAGCATTCATCCGGGTCTACCGCATAAATCCTGTCCCCATTCTGAGATTCAATCCTGGAAGCGGTCTGTTTAAACTCAGCAGTGGGCAATAGTGCTACTTCCAGGGAGTCTCCCCTGAGAATCTCGGGAATACTGTCCGCTACGAGATAGATGGTGGTTCTGAGGTCCATTTTCTCATTCATCAGCCTGAGGTACTCGAAGGTCTCCTTCGGCTTATACTGGGTCATCACCGAGAAAACTTTGATATCCGGGTTAACCTCCCTGGCAATATGCACGGTAACCATGCTATCTTTTCCGAAGGAGCAGGCTACCGCTATCCTGGGGTACTTTTTTATTGACTTCGCAATCAACTCTTTAGCATGCTTGACTTTTTCTTCCATTTTTCATCTCCTTTTATTAATAATTACTATCCAAGCTTATTGTGGCTCAGGTATACATATTCCCCTGCGCCTGGAACTTTTTCCGGACTTCAACCT
>CAZMZA010000181.1:0-2552 GCA_964570635.1 uncultured Dehalococcoidales bacterium | reverse complement strand
GGAATTAACAGCAGGTTGCCGCGGATAACCCGGGAACCGCCGCGACCCCACAGGGCAAGCTGCTCGGTGATGATAGTATCCTGCTGGATTCGGTTCTCGATTTGGCTGGGACCGTACACCAGCCGCTCCTTGGGGAAGTGGTAGGCAAGCAGCTTCCCGTAGTTTTCCCCATCGCAGCGGGCAGCCAGCCAGCCGATGGTGTTATTCTTGTTCACCGGAGTGAAGGGTAGCATGAGCAAGAACTCCTCCTTCTCCCCATCAGGCAGGCGCATAATGACGTAGTAGGGCTCCAGCGGCTGTTCTCTGCCGGCATAGACCTCTTGGGGTACAGCCCACAGGTCTTCCTTATTGTAGAATACCCGGGCGTCACGCATATGGTAGCTTTGGTATACCGAGGCCTGGATATTGAACATGTCCTCAGGGTAGCGGAGGTGGACTCGCAGGGACTCGGGCATCTGCCCTGCCGGGACGAATAGCTCGGGGAAGATAGCCTGGTAGGTCTGTATCAAGGCGTCCTCCGGGTCAGTGATGTAGAAAGTGACGCTGCCATCGTAGGCGTCAATAACCGCCTTGGCGCTATTGCGAATATAGTTAAGCCCCCCTCCAATCGGCTCGGAGTAGGGATAGCGGTCACTGGTGGTATAGGTGTCCTGTATCCAGAGCAACCTCCCCTCCATCATCACCAGATACGGGTCACCGTCCAGCTTTAAAAATGGCGCCAGGTGGTTCACCCTCTCCTTGATATTCCGGTAGTAGAGCACCCGGCTCTCAGGAGTCAGCTCGCCACTGATAAGGATATTGAAGTCCCCCAGTTGCCAGGCGTATACCAGTCGGCGCATAAAACCGTCCAGGCTAACCCCGTCCTTGCCCTGGTATTCACCAAAGACGTTTTCATCACCCATAGGGTAATCAAACTCCTGGGTATTTGTCCCCACAATTATGTACTCATTCGTCTTTTCCCCGAAGTATATCTGAGGCCATTCAATGTTGAAGTCACCGGTGGGGGGTATATCCTTTACCAGCAACGTGGGTAGCCCCTCGGCACTGATTTCATTAACCGGGCTCAGGGCAGCACCATAACCGTGGGTGAACTGTAGCCGGCGGTTGACCCAGGTCTGCGCTTCGCTGGCCAGTTTCTCCGCAGACAGTTCCCGGGCCGACAGCATGACCTGCCGGTACTCGCCATCGATGGTATAGCGGTCGACATCGACATCATTGAAGTCGTAGTAGAGTCGGATGGACTGTATCTGGTTATAGGTGTCCTTCAGCGGGCGGTGGTCCCAGAGCCTGATGTTATCGATGGTGGCCTCATTCTGGGCTATATCCTGAGGGCTTGGTGTCTTCTCCGCAGGGAATGACTGCTCCTCAACACGGCTCAGAGCGAATGCTTCTCTGGTAAACTCGATATTATACTCGATATAGGGCCTCTCCCGGGCCAACTCGCTGGGCTGCACTTGAAAGCGCTGTACCAGGGCAGGGAAGATAGTCCCGACGATAATGGCGACCGCTATCCATACCCCGATGGCGTAGAAGGGCCAGCGAAGCCGGCGCTGCCACAGGGAGACCAGAAGAACCCCGATACAGATGATGACCACTGAAAAAAGTATCCACTGTGCCGGGAGCTTGGCACTCATGTCAGCGTAGCTGGCTCCGAAGACCACCCCCCGTGTAGAGAAGACCAGTTCCCAGATGCCAAGCCAGTAACCCCAAGCGAAAAGACCCAGGATGGCTGCTACCAGTCCACCGACATGGGCCAGTACCGGCCGGGCAAAGTCGAACCTGAGCCGCTGCACCGCATAGCTCAGGAGATATACCGCGGCACTGCCAAGAAGGGTAACTATCAGCACTCCAAAGAGCCAGCCCCGTATCGTTTGGAGGAAAGGCAGTGAGAACATGTAGAAGCTAATCTCCCGGTGAAAGACCGGGTCAGTGATATTAAAAGGCTGCCCGTTGAAGAAGCGGAGGATAATCTGCCAGTTGCCCTGGGCCGCCAGACCGAATATGAGGCTGAACAGCGCTGTGGCTGAGATAACGCCTGACCTGATTATTGACTGTAGCCTCCCCACTATGGCCCAGGGCCAGTAATGCACCCCGCTCTTTGGTGCCAGACGCGTGGCCAGTAGCAAGTTCCCCAGAAACAGGAGGCAGAAGATGATGGCGGCAAGGAAGAATACCAGCACCTTGGTTTTCAGGATGGTGGTGTAGACACTGGCGTAGCCCAGGCTGCTGAACCAGAGCCACTCACTGTAGAAGCCCTTCAACACGTTCAGGAGAATGAACAGGGCCAGTGCCCCGGCCAGTATTAAGATAATCCTGGCGGGTGCCCTCCCGCGCCCGGTGGGTGGTACAGGCCCCTCGTCCCTGCCTCCAGGGAACCAGCGCTGCCATTGTCTGTCAAGCGGATTCACTCTGTTCACTTCTACTCCATCCTGACTATCGGGTAAATCAGGAGACAAGGTATGCGACAGGATAACACACCCGTCTGTATCGGTCAATAGCGTGCCCGGTGGTAAGAGTGAGGGAACGCAGGTACATTTTTACCGGGGCGATAT
>CAZMZA010000180.1:0-2556 GCA_964570635.1 uncultured Dehalococcoidales bacterium | reverse complement strand
TGGTTTAAGTTCCTTAATGTAGCGGCGCATGCCAGCCCCCTCTAATTGAAACACGCCAGCCGTCTCCCCGGAGGAGAGCAGGTCAAAGGTCTTGGCATCATCCAGCGGGATGCACTGCAACTCGATATCAATACCGCAGCTTTCGTGGATGATGTCCCTGGCTTGGCTCAAGGTGGTGAGGTTAGCCAGACCGAGAATATCCATCTTAAGCAGACCGATTTGAGCAATGTCTTCCATGGCGAACTGGGTCATAACCGTGCCTTCATCGTTACCCCTGGTCGCCCGCTGCAGCGGCACATATCTGGAGAGCGGCTCCCGGGATATGACAATGCCAGCGGCATGGGTACTGGCATGGCGAGAAATACCCTCCACCCGCCTGGCTGAGTCAACCAGCCTGCGAATTATATCATCCTGTTCATAGATGCTCCTGAGTTCACTATTTTCATCCAGAGCCCGGGCCAGGGTCATACCAGGAGCAAAGGGGACCAGCCTGGCGACACGGTCAACGTCGCCGTAGGCCATACCCAGAGCCCGCCCCACATCCCTGATAGCGGCCCTCGCCCCCAGCGTACCGAAGGTAATAATCTGAGCCACGTGGTCCTGCCCGTATCTCTCCGATAGATAACTGATGACCTCATCACGGCGGTCGTCCTGAAAATCCAGGTCTATATCGGGCATCTCCTTGCGCTCCACGTTGAGAAAGCGCTCAAAGACCAGCTTGTTTTCAATCGGGTCAACCTGAGTAATACCCAGGCAGCGAAGGACGATGCTGGCAGCAGCGCTACCCCTGACCCCGAACAGGATATCGCGCTTCTTGGCGAAGGAGACGATGTCCCAGACAACAAGGAAGTAGTTGGCAAATTGAGTCTCCCTTATAACCTCCAGCTCGTAGCTTAGTCGCTCTTCTATCTCAGGGGTGGACTGAGGATAGTACTCATGCAGACCTTCACGACAAAGCTCAGCCAAAAACTCGTCGGCAGTCTTCCCTCCAGGCAGTTCCATCTCGGGAAGGTAAAGCCGCCCGAACTCAAGCTCAAGGTTACACACTTCAGCAATACGCCCGGCATTCTCCACAGCCTGCGGGATGTCCTGGTATAGCTCCGCCATCTCCTGGGGGCTCTTGAGGTAGAAAAAGTCGCCCGCCATCTTCATCCTGTTTTCATCATTAACCGAGGAGTTGGTGCCGATACACAGCAGCAGGTCGTGCGTTGAGGCGTCCTCCTGCCTAACATAGTGGACATCGTTGGTAGCTACCAGCGGTATGTTCAGCTCACGTCCCATAGAGATGAGAACCTGGTTTATCTGCTCCAGTTCGGTAATGGGGTGCCTCTGTATTTCCAGGTAGAAATCACCGAAGGTCTCTTTATACCACTGGGCAACCTGCCTGGCTTCATCAAGGCGTCCTTCCTGAACCAAGCGGGGCACCTGGCCGGCAACACAGGCAGAAAGAGCAACAAGACCCTCGTGGTACTCCTCGAGGAGCTCTTTATCCACCCTCGGTTTATAATAGAAACTCTCAAGATGCGCCTTGGTGGTAAGCTGGACCAGATTGCGATAGCCGGTCTGGTCTTTGGCCAGTAGAACAAGGTGATGGTTATCTTTGTCTCTGGCGTCACGGCTAAAGCGGCTATTCTGGGCGACATAGACCTCACAGCCAATAATGGGCTTGAGTCCGGCCTCCCGGGCGGCCAAATAGAACTGAATGACGCCGAACATGACGCCGTGGTCAGTTATGGCCAGGCTATCCATGCCCAGCTCCCTGGCTCGCGACACCAGCCGAGGAATGCGGCACATGCCGTCAAGCAAACTGTACTCAGTGTGGACGTGAAGGTGAGCGAACATCTACTCTCCCGCTCCGAGTCTGAATAATTATAGCACAGGGTCGGTTCCCGGGGCATTCTGTCAAGACTGGAATTACCCAAAAATAGACTTGGTTTTTACTCCTTTTCCTGATAGGTTTTTATTGGGGGACCCACCCCCTGTATCCCCCTCCCTTGCCAAGGGGAAGGGGATACAGGGGATAGGGTTTTAATAATAAAACTATGCTTTTCAGCCTTGAGAGTGTAAAATCTGGATACACCTATTAAATGGGGCTAACATTGAGGGTTGCCGATACTATCGCTAAATGGCTGTTCATGCTCTGCCTGCCCGTCCTGCTGCTCACAGCCAGCATCGGCGGGGCGGCAAACAGTCCCTGGCTCTATAAATACGGGGTTGAGAAATACAACGTCAGCCAGAGGCTGGCTGATTCGGGGCTGGAGCTGACTGACCCGGAGCTGGAGCAGGTCTACGCCCAGCTGGTCAGCTACTTTAACTCCAATAAGGAAAACATCAGCCTTACAGTGGTTCAGGACAGCCAAACGCTCGACCTGTTTACCCCGGAGGAGGTTATTCACTTCAGGGATGTCAAGGGACTAATCTGGCTGGACTACTGGCTTCTACTGGGGACACTGGTCTATATCCTGGCTTACGCCGGGGTCTGTCTCTTCTGGCGGAAGGACTGGCGGCAGCTGGCGTGGGGGGTGGTGGGCGGGAGCGCCATTACCCTCGCCCTGA
>CAZMZA010000179.1:0-2557 GCA_964570635.1 uncultured Dehalococcoidales bacterium | reverse complement strand
GCTGAGATAAAGCTACGCTCCGAGAAGAAAGCTCAGGTTCTACCCCTGGCAGACTTAACAGCCAAGCTTAAGGAATTCTTACCAAAGGGGCTCTAACCTCAACTAGATTTTAGGGCACGAATCTTTATGCTGACAACCGAGCCAGCCAGCTCTCCCAGGGTTTCTGGCGTCATATTTAAGCCTTCGATAATTGCCTTTAGCTCCGGGTCGCTAGCCATATAATCTATGGGGAAGGGCAGTTCGTCAACGACCTTAACTTCCTGAAATCCAGCGGCTCTTACGGCTGACAGGTAGTCGTCCCTCATCACAGCCCCTGCTAAACAGCCGACATAGGCTGCCACCGAGTTCCTGATACCGGCCGGGAGGGGTTTTTTCAGGACTATATCCGAGACCATCAGCCGGCCACCCGGCCTAAGCACCCGAAACGCTTCCCTAAAAACCTGGCTCTTGTCCGGTACCAAGTTGATAACGCAGTTGGAGATAACCACGTTAACTGAGCTATCAGCTACCGGGAGATGCTCAATCTCCCCCAGCCGAAACTCGACATTCCGGTAGCCACCCAGCTCAGCGTTTGCTCTGGCTTTTTCGACCATTTCCGGAGTCATGTCAACACCGATAACCCTACCTGTGCTGCCAACCCTATTTGCCGCTAGGAAACAATCAAAGCCCGCCCCTGAGCCGAGGTCAAGCACAGTCTCACCCTCTTTCAGGGAGGCGAGAGCCACCGGATTACCACAGCCAAGCCCGAGATTGGCACCTTCGGGCACCGCCTCAAGCTCTGCGTCACTATAGCCTATGCCCTTACTGATATCCCGGGTCAAATCAGCACCGCCGCAACACGAACCAAGCGGACGGCAACCGCAGCCCTTCTCTTTTACAATCCGGGCATAGCCTTCTCTCACCACTCTTTTTACCTGTCTGTCATGCACTCTATCACCCCTTAAACTGAAATATTACCTGCCAGCTATCTCCTCCATCATGGGACCAAGCAGACCGCCTACCATCTGTGTTAAATCTGTAGCCTTGATTAAGGAAATACAGCATACCTTACCATCCTTCTCCCAGCTTATCGCCGCCAGTTTCTCACCAGCGGTAATGCCGGCCTTCTCCCTTATTTCCTTAGGCAAAACCATCTGCCCTCTATCATCTACGCTCACTACCGATTCGACCCTAAAGCAAGACTTTGCCCCGTCCTCAGGTAGACAACAGGCACCCCGGTTATCTTCACCCATGGTTATCACCTCGCTAAGTAGTCTATCCTCAGTATATTCTGATATTTCTGATTTGTCAACCATTATGGGGGATAAAATCTAGGAGGTTAGTAGTCAACAAAAACCCCAGCCAGCCCCCGGAAACTAGAGCTGACTGGGGTAAACACCGTTAATAAAACGCGGTAAGTAGACTTCTAATATCTCGGGCCGTCAAAGCCCTCGGTAACCAGACCACCCTGCTTTATCCACTCGTCCATACCGCTCCACATGAAGGGACCGTATAACCCCTGGGCGATATCGAGGATGTCCCGCTGAGCCCCACCGAGCACCATCTGGATTATCTTGTAGTCTCTCATATATTTCTCAACGTGGTAGTCATAGGAATAGCCGTAACTACCCATCATCTCCATAGCCCGATTACAGCAGAACTCGCAGGTATTACCGGCGAAAGAGCGTGCCGCCGAGAACTTGGCGATCATCTCCGGCGAATCAGGCGTCCCGTATTCCTCCGGATGTGCCACCTGCCAGGAACACATCAACATATAATTCCGGGCCACCTCTATCCGCTTCGCCATTTCGGCCAGGATGGAGGCAAAGTAGGAACGTTCCCTGACGGGCACGCCGGCAATATCCCTACCGCCTGTCCAGTCCAGGGCTATCTTAAGTACCGCCTCCGACATGCCGACGAGCCGGGACGAAACCCCAAGCCTGCCCAGACCGATGCAGTAGCCCTTGATTATCTTGCCCCCCAGACCAGGCTGGTCTAAATCCAGGACATATCTCTTGGGAACTCTGTCATTATCGTAGAAGAGTTCACAGTTCTCATCCTGCCAGCAGAGGCCCATCTTCTGATAAGGGGGCGACACGGAAAAACCCTTGGCATCCGGGGGGACATAGACTATCCCGGCAGCCTCAGACCCCTTGGACGGATCCCGGGTGACAATAGTCCAGTATCCCAGGTGACCCTTGAGGTACTGGTCAACAAAACGGTCCGGAGGACCGGACGTACCCGGCCAGATCTTAACCCCGTTAACAATAGCATCGTCACCCTCTATCTTCAGCGTAGTTCTTATGGTTCTAAAATCGAACGCCGGGTCTTCAAGATTGGCTCCGCCAGCACGTTCGGTGATGGCAACACAGGCCATCCAACACTCGTCCCCCAGAATCTGATGACCGAACTCCTTAAGCATGTCATCCCTCTTGGCAGCAATCATGAAGGAAACCGGCCAGTGAATATGCATGACTTCCATGGCCAGGCCCACCTCGGCCCGGCAGAGCTCCTCATAGACCATGTTCCTCAGAATGGCGGACAGTCCCAAGCCGGTTGTGTCGTAGCCAAGCTCCGC
>CAZMZA010000178.1:0-2565 GCA_964570635.1 uncultured Dehalococcoidales bacterium | reverse complement strand
CTGAATTCCAGCTTGAGGCCTTTGTCTTGTGGGACTGCTTGGGTTAAGCGGTGTTGAGGGTCGGGTCTTACGCGGCGGAACTCTATGAACCCCGTCAGGTCCGAGAGGAAGCAGCGGTAAATGGTAGCTTCCGGGTGCCGTAGGGTTGCCTGGTCGGAGCTGGCTGATTCAAGTAAGCTGTAAGGCGGGGTCGAGGGCAGGTGCACGACCTCACTGGATATTATGGCAAGGCGTCGTCGGGAAGCGGGTTCACTTTTGACTCAAACCAGAGGGTTGCTGCGCCGCTTTGACCTCCAGGCGAGGAAGAGGTTGGGGCAGCACTTTCTGATTGATGATGATGTGCTGCAGCTTATTATTTCTATTGCTGAGCTTAGTGCTGGCGACGTTATCCTGGAAGTAGGGCCTGGGCTGGGGGTACTGACCCGAGAGCTAGCCCAACAGGCTGGCTGGGTAGTCACTATTGAGCTGGATAATAAACTGGCTGCTATCTTAAAAAAGATGCTGACCGATTTCGTTAATGTTAGTGTTATCAATGAAGATGTCCTTAAGATTGACCCTGAGACCTTGCTCCAGGGGCAGAAGGCGTGGTTTCCCCCGGTGATAAATAATCCTTTTAGCTACAAAGTAGTAGCTAACCTTCCCTACTATATTACCTCTCCGGTATTGCGTCACTTTCTTGAGGCTTCAATTAAGCCTCAAATTATGGTAATAATGGTACAGAAGGAGGTGGCTGAGGCTGTTGTGGCTGAGCCGGGTCAGATGAGCCTGCTGAGTGTCAGCGTGCAGTTCTATGGGCAACCAGTGATAGTCGGACATGTACCGGCGCAGTCTTTTTACCCGCCGCCGGCGGTTGACTCAGCTATACTGCGGATTGACCTGTATCCTCAGCCAGCGGTGGCGGTAACCGATACAGAGGGCTTTTTTGATGTGGTACGGGCTGGTTTTACGGCCTCCCGCAAGCAGCTAGCCAATTCTCTGGCACAAGGTCTGGGGCGACCGAAGGTTGAGGCGTTGTCTTTGCTGGAAAGAGGCGGTATTGCGCCACAGCGGCGGGCTGAGACATTGACCCTGGACGAGTGGGCACGGCTGTGGCAGGTAATTCACCAGGGGGTAGGGGAATAGCATGTTGACTCTATTGGCACCGGCAAAGTTAAATTTGACCCTTGAAGTGTTAGCCAAGCGCCCCGATAGCTTTCATGAAATTCGAAGTGTGATTCAGACCATAAATCTGTGTGATAGTCTCAGTTTCCAGTTGAGCCCAAGTGTTGAGTTTAAGTCTGACTTGGCAGATTGGATTCCAGAGAAGAGCCTGGTATCTAAGGTAGCCAGATTAGTTCAGGAGGCTACGGGATGCTCTAAAGGGGTAACCATAGAAGTTAATAAGCGTATCCCCTTGCTGGCCGGGTTGGGGGGAGATAGCAGTGATGCCGCGGCTGCTTTGCACGGGCTTAACAAGCTGTGGGGGTTGGGTTTGCCCCAGGAGAAATTGGTTGAGTTAGCCGCCCAGCTAGGTTCAGATGTGTCTTTCTTTGTCTATGGCGGCACGGCTCTAGTTGAGGGTAGGGGGGAGGTGGTAACCCCCCTGCCGCCACTTTCCCCTATGTGGGTTGCCTTGGTAGTGCCGCCGATACCCCAGCTAGTGGGAAAGACCGGCCGACTTTATGCCAGCCTGAAGGCCAGTCATTATACCGATGGGCGGATTACCGAGAGACTGGTGGAGGAACTGAGGCAAGGAGGAGAGTTTAATCCGTCTCTTCTTTTCAATACCTTTGAGAATGTAGCTCTGGCTCGCTCTTCCGAGCTAGTCGTGTATCGAGAGCATATGGTGAAACTTGGCGCTACTGGTGTTCACCTGGCCGGTTCGGGGCCGACTTTATTTTCCTTATTGAAGGATAAGGCTGAGGCTGAGGAGCTGTATATTCGTTGCCAACAACAGGGGTTGCAATCTTATCTGGCGGAAACTTTAACCGTGGTGGACTAGGTAGAATAAAAAGCCATAATTAGATTAAACTTAGTAAAGGAGGTGTTAAATGGGTAAGACACAGAAGAATCTGGAGGCGGCTTTTGCTGGAGAAAGCCAGGCCAGCCGGCGATACCTGTTCTTTGCTGAGAAGGCGGAGAAGGAGGGCTATCCCCAGGTAGCCAGGTTGTTTCGGGCTGCGGCTGAGGCAGAGACAGTCCACGCCCGCAATCATCTTGAGGCTATGGGGGGCATTGGGTTAACCAAGGATAATCTGAAAGCAGCCGTCAGCGGTGAAGGCTACGAGTTCCGGGAAATGTATCCGGCTTTCATTGAACAGGCCAATTTGGAAAACAATAAGCGGGCTGAGACTACTTTTTCGTTTGCCAATGCGGTAGAGAAAATCCATTACGGCTTATATGAGGAGGCGCTTAAAGCTGTTGAAGCAGGACAAAAGCTGAAGGACGAGCCTTACTTTGTCTGCCAGGTCTGCGGTAATACTGTAGCCGGGGAAGCCCCCGAAAGATGCCCTGTCTGCGGCGCCCCTCGTACCAAGTTCAAGCGGGTGGAGTAGGATTATTTATTTACCTCACCCCCTTTATCCC
>CAZMZA010000177.1:0-2567 GCA_964570635.1 uncultured Dehalococcoidales bacterium | reverse complement strand
TATGTTGAACACATCGGGGTGAGCCTTTTCAATTTCATCAAGTAGAATACAGCAGTATGACTTACGCCTGACCGCCTCCGTGAGTTGCCCACCTTCCTCGTAGCCAACGTACCCGGGTGGAGCACCAACCAGTCGGGATACAGCGAATTTCTCCATAAACTCAGACATATCGAGTCTGAGCAAGGCATCCTCGCTACCAAACATAAATTCAGCCAGGGCTCTCACCAGCTCTGTCTTACCAACGCCGGTGGGACCGAGAAAGATAAAATTACCTATAGGATGCCTCGGATCCTTGAGCCCGGCTCTGGCTCGCCTCACCGCCTTGCTAATAACGGTAACCGCCTCGTCCTGACTAATAATGCGCTTGTGCAGTGCCTCCTCCATCTCGAGCAGACGACTGGTCTCGTCGCTAGCCAGCTGCACCACCGGGATACCCGTCCACATACTAACCACTTCAGCGATATCCTCAGCCGTCACCTCTGGCTTCTCCTGCTCTTGCTTCGTCTGCCACTCCTCTTCCATCTCCTTTATCTTACCTTCAACCTGGATTTCGCGCTCGCGCAGCTCAGCAGCGTACTCGTATTGCTGCCCCGCCAGGGCGGCATCCTTATCCCGGCGCACACTTTCTATGACTCGCCTAGCTTCCTTCAGGCTAATCGGTATAGCCCGGTGCCTAATCCTCACCCTTGAAGCCGCCTCATCAACTAAGTCGATGGCCTTGTCCGGTAAGAAACGATCCGGTATATACCGGGCAGACAGTGTCACCGCCACATTCAGCGCCTCGTCACTAATTGTAAGCTTATGATGTTCCTCATATCGCTCTTTTATGCCGCGTAGAATCTCTAGAGTTTCATCCACAGAAGGTTCCTCAACCAGTACGGGCTGGAAGCGGCGCTCCAGAGCGGCATCACGCTCCACGTACTTCCGATAATCATCAAAGGTGGTGGCGCCAATACATTGCAGTTCTCCCCGCGCCAGTGAAGGTTTCAGCAGATTAGCCGCATCAACTGCGCCCTCAGCCGCCCCGGCACCAACAATGGTGTGGAACTCGTCAATAAAGAGCACGCAGTTCCCCGCCGTCTTTATCTCATCAATAATCTTCTTCAGCCGCTCTTCGAACTCACCCCGGTATTTTGTCCCGGCCACCACAGCTCCCATGTCTAGCGTTACTAACCGCTTTCCCTCCAGTGTCTCCGGGACTTCACCGTCAGCTATACGATGAGCCAATCCCTCAACAATTGCCGTCTTCCCTACTCCCGGTTCGCCAATAAGGGCCGGGTTATTCTTGGTTCTGCGGCTAAGGATTTGGATTACTCTCTCGATTTCCGTATCCCGCCCGATAATCGGGTCGAGTTTCCCCGCCTGGGCAGCTATCGTCAGGTCAATACCCAACTGGTCCAGTGCCGGTGTACGGCTACTGGTGCGAGCCAGCTTAGACCTAGGCGCACCTTCATTGAGGATACGGACAGTTTCAGCACGTGCCCGCTCAACAGTAACACCGAGGCTATCCAATATACCGGCAGCTACACCCTCCCCCTCACGCAACAATCCCAAAAGGAGGTGCTCGGTGCCGATATAATTATGGCCGAGGTGGCGTGCCTCATCTATGGCCAGTTCGATGACTCTCTTGGCTCTAGGCGTAAGTCCGGTATCGCCGCTGCTGGGTTTTTCACCGCGCCCGATAACAAACTCCACTGCCGAGCGCACCTTATTCAAGCCCACGCCCAGGCCACCCAAGACCTTAGCGGCTACACCCTCCTCCTCTCGCACCAGACCAAGTAGAATATGCTCGGTGTCAATATAGTTATGATTAAGGTGCTGCGCCTCTTCCTGAGCTAAGGTCAGTACCCTCCGTGCCCGTTCTGAAAACTTCTCAAATCGGCTAGCCATCTCTACCCTCTACTGGTATTCTACAACTATTATAAAGCCAGCAAACGATTCAAGTCAAAAGTAGGTATAAGCCTCCCGGCGGTGACCTATTTTCCCAAGAAGTTGCCCACTCAGTATCGTCGGCGCTGAGGTGTTTCACTTCCGTGTTCGGGATGGGAACGGGTGGTTCCACCTCGCTCGAACTACCAGGAGGCAATTTATATTCTACCATATTTATAGTAAAAGAGAAACCCAAGCCTTAAGGTCTGGGTTTCTTACGACTTGGCTGGTATCAAATCTGAAGCAGGTCAAGCCCTCGACCATTAGTACGGTTAAGCTGAAGACATTACTGTCCTTACACTCACCGCCTATCAAACAAGTAGTCTACTTGCGGTCTTACCCCCTGTGACGAATCACAGGGATGGGAGATCTCATCTTGGGGCCGGCTTCGCACTTAGATGCTTTCAGCGCTTATCCGAACCAGACTTGGCTACCCAGCAATGCCCCTGGCGGAACAACTGGCACACCATTGGTCTGTCCCTCTCGGTCCTCTCGTACTAGAGAGAGCTCCCCTCAAATCTCCGGACGCCCACGACGGATAGAGACCGACCTGTCTCACGACGGTCTGAACCCAGCTCGCGTACCGCTTTAATGGGCGAACAGCCCAACCCTTGGGACCTGCTTCAGCCCCAGGATGC
>CAZMZA010000176.1:0-2568 GCA_964570635.1 uncultured Dehalococcoidales bacterium | reverse complement strand
CTAGCCGGCTCAGGAAGCGGCTCAGGGGAAAGGCGGTGATACCGCCCTCAGCCTCCATACTACGGCGAGCCAGTTTTCTCGCTGAGCTCGGTCGGCAACGGGCGGGAGCGGGTGGTTACGATAACGTGGCTAGCTTGCAGCCACTGTACCTGAGACGACCGGCCGTCACTGAGCGCAGACACCGATAAAGAACGGAGGCGAGAATGGACTGGCCTCAAGTATCAATCGATACTGAAAAAGACATCACAATGTGTTTTGCCTGTGGCAAGAATAACCCCATCGGACTCAAACTGGGTTTTGAATGGGACGGCAAAACAGCCAAGGCCGAGTTTACCCCTACCCGGTTATATCAGGGCTGGTCGGGCGTGGTGCATGGGGGCATTATTAGCTGTCTCCTTGATGAGGCTATGACCTATGTCCCATACTTCCAGGGCATACACTGTATCACGGCCAGAATGGAGATGCGTATCAGACGACCGGTACCGATAGACGAGCCCCTTATCATTAGCGCCGTAATGACCAAGAAGAGGAGGAAGCTGGTTGAGACCAAAGCCTCCATATCGTCGAAGGATGGTACTCTGATGGCTGAAGGTACGGCGATGATGTTTGTCGTTAATACCGGGCAGGCGAATTTAGCCAGCAAGGAGCGAGCGCCCGACAAGGGTATCCGGAAGTAAGCGCGAGAATTCTCGCCTGGCTTATCCGTCTCCCAAAAGGAGCTTAAAAAGGGAGTAACCGCAAAATGGAAAGGACCCTGGTTCTTATCAAACCTGATGCCTTGCAGCGGGGGTTGACCGGGACTATTCTGAGCCGTCTGGAAGAGACAGGGCTAAAGCTGGTGGCGATTCGTATGCTTCATATGGACAAAGCCCTAGCCCGAAGACACTACGCTGTCCATGTCGATAAACCCTTCTTTGACGGACTGGTAAGCTACATTACCTCGGCACCAATAATTGCTGCTATCTTTGAGGGTGAGCAGGCGGTGGAGATAACTAGGAAGACAATGGGTGCCACCGACCCGGCTAACGCGGAAGCAGGGACCATCAGGGGTGACTTCGGCCTGGATATTGAACACAATGTAGTCCATGGCTCTGATTCAGTGGGGACCGCCGAAGAGGAAATTAAGCTGTTTTTCTCGGAGGACGATATCTTTGACTACCAGCGAGACTGATGGCTGAGCTATTGGATGCTGACCAGGGTGCTGGCCTTACTCCAAAGCTGGTCTAGCTGGTAATACTCCCGTTCCGGGGGGGCGAAGATGTGTACGATGACATCTCCGTAGTCAAGGAGTAGCCACCCTGAGTTCACCGTGCCCTCACGGTGGTGAGGTAGGATGTCTTCCCGCTTTAGCACGTGCTCAATCTCGTCCTGGATGGCCTCTATCTGCCGGACTGTTTCGCCGGTACACATCACGAAGTAGTCGCTGAACCCGCTTATGTTACGTGTATCCAGTAGCACGATGTTACTCGCCTGCTTATCGCTGGCTGCCGCTACTACTTGTCGCGCTACTTCTATTGCTTCCAGAAGTCAGCTCCCTTGTGACCTTCCAGTTTAAATATTATACCACAAAAGTCGGGCTGTGATTTATGGAAACTCGTCTCCGGCAAGCGACCCTCAAGGCTCGCTAACTTGCAATTTTTCTTATTTACTGCTGTTTCTGGTATAATATAAATTGCATTAAGGTAAGTCATGTCATGAGGCAGAGGATGAAGTCGAACTGGAAGATTAGCACCCTGATATACATAGCTATCTTGATTATAGCTATAGTTGTCTTCTCTCGCCTTTTCTCGGCATCGCAAGAGCCGGTTGAGATACCGCTGAGCGAAGCTGTAGCCATGTCGCAAAACGACAATATAAAGAGTATGTTAGTCGATGAAGAGGAGAGTACCCTTCTCATTACCGCCGCTGTAAAAGGTAGTACTCCGCTCGCAATTACCGATATAGATGGTGGCGAGCTGCAAGTCTATGACGGCACAGAGTTGATGGCAGACGCCGGTGGCAATAATATGGCTGACCTCAAGGAGCTGGGCTTTGTCCTGCCAGAAGAATATTCCGTCAAATCATCATCGGGCATCAACTGGGGTACAATATTGCTTAACTTCCTTCCGCTCATACTCTTTGGTGCTTTGCTATTCTTTCTCTTCCGCTCGGCGAGAGGGGCTAATAGCCAGGCTCTCAGTTTTGGTCGTAGCCGGGCACGGGTGTTCCCGGCCAATACACCGACGGTTACCTTTGATGATGTGGCCGGGGTGGACGAAGCCAAGCAAGAGTTACACGAAGTGGTAGATTTTCTCAAGTCACGCGAGAAGTTTCAGAGTCTGGGAGCACGTATCCCTAGAGGTGTTTTGCTGATAGGTCCGCCAGGTACAGGTAAGACCCTGATGGCCCGGGCAGTGGCTGGTGAGGCCGGGGTACCCTTCTTCTCTATCAGTGGCAGTGAGTTTGTTGAGATGTTTGTTGGTGTCGGTGCCTCCAGGGTACGCGACCTCTTCGACCAGGCCAAGCGCAATACCCCCTGCATTATCTTCATTGATGAGATTGACGCTGTGGGTCGGCAGCGCGGCGCTG
>CAZMZA010000175.1:0-2632 GCA_964570635.1 uncultured Dehalococcoidales bacterium | reverse complement strand
TGAGCCGGTGCTAGCGCAGGGGCTGAATGGATTCGGGAGCTGCAAACCGAAAGGACACTGTCCTAGTAGGCTTTGACGGAGGGGCACCGTTAGCGGAGCCCAGAGTATCGCTCTAGAATAGTGGAGCCGTACTTGAAAGAGATGATTGCTTGAATTAGCAATCAAGTAGGGTGGCATCGCGAAGGATAGTCCCCTCGCCCCTATGGGTGAGGGGACTTTTTTATTACCATGCTGGGAGAGGTTATATGTATTATCCGACATTAGAGGAAGTTAAGAAACACAGCAAGGATGGTAATCTAGTACCTATTTACCGTGAAATCGTTGCTGATTTGGAGACGCCGGTGTCTGCCTTCTTAAAGGTTAACCATGGTGGCTATTCTTTCCTCCTGGAAAGCGTTGAGGGGGGTCAACGACTGGCTCGTTACAGCTTTATAGGTACCGAGCCCTACGCAGTGCTAGCTGCTAGGAGCGAGGATAAGATTGACCCCTTGCCCCTCATTGCCCAGGAAATGAGCAAGTATCAGGTAGTGCCCGTGAGTGATCTCCCCCGGTTCTGCGGTGGTGCCGTTGGCTATCTTGCCTACGAAACAGTCACTCGCTTCGAGGAGCTACCTTCCCCTGACCGCGACCCCTTAGGATTACCTGAATCGCTATTTATGTTCGTGGATACTATGCTTGTTTTTGACCACGTCACCCATAAGATTAAGGTCTTGAGCCACGCCCGTCTCGACGGGGACATAGAGGAAGCCTACCAAAAGGCGGTAGACAGGATTGATAACCTGGTGGATAGGTTGCGCCAACCACTCCAGCCCAGTCAGCACACCAAAGCTGCCGCTCAGCCTATGAGCAACCGTCGACTTTCCTCGAACCTCTCTAAGGAGGAGTTCGAAACCAGCGTAATGAAGGTAAAGCAGTATATCACTGCTGGCGAGGCTATTCAGGTGGTGCTCTCCCAACGCTTAGCCCAACCTACTGACGTAGCTCCCTTTGAAATCTACAGGGCACTACGCACTATCAATCCCTCCCCATATATGTTCTTTCTTGATCTCGCCGACAGTTACATTATCGGTGCTTCCCCTGAGATTCTGGTAAGGGTGGAGGATGGTATGGTAATGACCCGTCCTCTGGCTGGTACTAGGCCACGGGGGGCAAGTCCAGCCGAGGATACCCGGCTGGAGGCAGAACTCCGCAGTGATGAAAAGGAGCGTGCTGAGCACATTATGCTGGTAGACTTGGGACGTAACGATATCGGGCGCGTGAGCGAGCCGGGCACGGTAGAGGTTAGCGAACTGATGGAGGTAGAGCGTTACTCCCACGTTATGCACCTGGTTACTCATGTGCAGGGTAAGCTGCAGCAGGGTATGACCGCCTTCGATGCCCTGCGGGCTTGCTTTCCAGCGGGCACAGTATCTGGTGCCCCAAAAATCCGCGCTATGGAAATAATTGCCGAGCTTGAGCCTGAGAAAAGAGGGCCCTACGCCGGCGCTGTGGGCTACTTCTCTTTCTCAGGCAATATGGACATGGCTATAGCCATAAGAACTATGCTGATGACCAAAAGCATTGCCTATGTGCAGGCAGGATGCGGGATTGTCTACGACAGCGTGCCTGAGCATGAGTATGAGGAAACTATGAACAAGGCTCGGGCACTACTTGAAGCAATCAACCAGGCTGAGCGTCCAGACCTGATACCGGGGAGGAGTCGTGCTGCTACTACTGGATAATTACGACAGCTTCACCTATAACCTCTTCCAGTACCTAAGTGAGTTAGGTGAGGAGGTACTGGTGGTGCGTAATGATAGGGTTACTCTTGACGAGATTGATAACATGAAGCCTCAGCGGATAGTTATCTCACCCGGTCCGTCTACGCCACTACGGGCTGGCATCTCCAACGAGGTCATCAAGCATTTTGCTCCCAGGTTGCCCATACTCGGCGTCTGCCTGGGACACCAGTGTATTGGTTATAGCTACGGTGCCTCAATTGGGCAAGCTAAGGACATCATGCACGGCAAGTCGTCAGTAATATACCATAGCCGCCAGGGGGTGCTGGCTGGGCTACCTAATCCCTTCTCCGCCATTCGCTACCATTCACTGGTGGTGATACCTGATGGACTCCCGGATTGTCTTGAAGTAACGGCATGGACAGAGGACGGCACCATTATGGGGCTGCGGCATCGCCAATACCCGGTAGAGGGCGTGCAGTTTCACCCCGAATCATTTATGACTGAAGTGGGCAAGGACATATTAAGAAATTTTCTAAATCGAGGCACAAAAAGTGAGGAGGAAAAACAGTGATTAAAGAAGCTATATCTCAACTGGTATCGGGACAGTCGCTTTCCACAGATGAAGCGACACAGGTCATGGTAGAGATTATGAGCGGTGAAGTTACCCCAGCTCAATTTGGCGCTTTTGTCACCGCGCTCAGGCTTAAGGGAGAAACGGTTGATGAAATCACCGGGTTGGCTAAGACGATGAGGTCTAAAGCCATCCCTGTGCTCACTAGTGAGCCAGTAGTGGATACCTGCGGAACGGGTGGCGATAATTCATCCACCTTTAATATCTCTACGGTAGCTGCGTTTGTTGCTGCCGGAGCCGGGCTCAAGGTAGCCAAGCATGGCAACCGTGCCATGAGCAG
>CAZMZA010000174.1:0-2645 GCA_964570635.1 uncultured Dehalococcoidales bacterium | reverse complement strand
GGTAAGGACGGCTAATAGCCGTCCTTACCTCATTTCCCCAATTTGTTAAGCAGGTCGGTTACCAGGCTATCAGCCTGACCTAAAATGTCGGCTATTTCCCGCGTCGTTATATTATCGACGTGAACCCCGCTGATTACGCAAACCGGTTTTTGGGTGTGTCTGGCTATTAAATGTGCCTGCCTCTTGGCTATCTCGTCATCTCTATGTCCCGACCTAGTAATTACGGAAGAGGAAGCCCTTTTCTCCTTGTGGTCATATTCACCGACAGCCACGGCACCTAAATGGGCATTCTCGTTGTAAATAAAGACAATAAGGTCATCCCCAAGATAATACGCCACTAACTCAATCCTGGTCCTGCCTTCCCCCTTGCTGAGCCTGAGTTCTTTCATTTCGATTGCCAATTATAGCAACAGGTACAGTCCGCTGCAAGGTTTACCACTTTACAAAATTGTAACTTCATTGTAACCTATTTGTAACCGCTCCCTTGCCATTGCCCATGACTCTTAACCAGTTCTTAACCTTAAGAGCGCAGACTAGAGGGGAGAAATTTGGGTAAAGTGCCTAGCCAAGGAACGACGCAAGGCCATGTTTTCTTGGCCGGGTAGAGTTGAATTCTAAGCAGAAGGAGGAACAGGTATGGCCGAAGCATCAGTGCGTAAGAAGAAGGAACTACAGGAATTCATTGACAAAGGCTTATGGGAAGACCTGGCCTGGGCAGATTTGTGGGACCGAAATGCCAAGCAATATCCTGATAGAGAAGCCCTTGTTGACCGCAAGTCAAGGCTTACCTGGGGTCAAGCCAAGCAGGCTATAGACAGACTGGCACTGGGTTTCATGGACCTGGGTTACAAAAAAGACGATGCTATCGTGGTGGAACTCCCGAGCTGGTCAGAGTGCATGCTCGTCCGAATTGCCGGCGAGAAGGCGGGGCTGCTTGTTGCCCCGGTCCTCAGGAGTTTCCGGGAAACCGAGATGAAGCACACGCTAGCCCTGCTGGAGGCTAAAGGGGTGGTGATACCCTACAAGTGGCGCGACTTTGACTATCTAGAAATGATTCAGTCAATACGCTCAGAGCTACCGAAACTGGAGCACATCTTCATTGTCGGCGATGAGGTGCCTGAGGGATGCATCTCTTTAAATAAGATGATAAAGGAGCCCTTAGAAAAGAAGTACTCCCCCGAGGAGCTGGAAAAGCTTTTCGACAAGACAACCATGCCTTCCACCGAGGTCTCTGAACTCTCCCATACTACAGGCAGTACCGGCGTCCCGAAACTTGCCGAATGGCCGTCTGTCCTCGGCATGACCCGCACCAAGGACACGGTCAAGAAACTGGGAATCACCGATAAGGACGTCCTTGGTGCCCTGTCTCCGGGGTGGGGTGGCATGAATAACCCGACCTTCCATGGCGGTCCGTATGTTGGCGCAAAAATCGTCATGCTCGAGCGCTGGGACATACCCGAAGCCCTCAAGCTCATCCAGGCGGAGAAGATTACCTATTTCGCCATAACTCCGACCATGATGCGCCAGATGATGGACCACCCTGACTTCGGCAAATATGACCTCAGTTCACTCCGTGCCATTATGGTATCAGGAGCCCCCTGTCCCCCCGGCTGGCCCAGAGAAGCTGAAGAGAAGTTCGGCGCCCAGATAATCAACACCTACGGCTCACGCGACCTGGGCAGCACAGCGTCACCATCATTCGGTGAACCACCTGAAACTCGCTGGTCAACCGCCGGCAAGCCAAACAGATGGGATGAAATACACCTGATTGACGAGAAAGGTAACGACGTACCAAAGGGCGAAGTCGGAGAGGTCGCCGTTAGAGCAGTCACTGGTTCAGGCGGCTATTTCAGAAACCCCGAAGCCAATAAGGAAGCAGCTACCCCCGATGGGCTATTCCGTATTGGTGACCTGGCCAGATTTGATGAGGACGAAAACCTAGTTATAGTGGGGCGCGCCAAGAACATAATAATCCGCGGCGGGGAGAATATCTATCCTACTGAGATTGAGGGCCTACTTGGCACCCACCCCAAGGTAACTCAAGCCGCTGTGGTAAAGATGCCGGACCCCCTGTTTGGTGAGCGAGCCTGCGCCTATGTCAGCGTAAAACCCGGAGAGACCTTCGCCTTTGATGAGATGGTCTCCTTCCTCAAGTCCAAGAAACTCGCCGCCTTCAAGCTCCCGGAAAGGCTCGAGGTTGTGGACAAGATTCCGATGGTGGGAGATGGTACCAAGGTAGATTTGAAAGGCCTGGAGAAAGATATAGCCGATAAGCTGAAAGCCGAAGGAAAGACTTAAAGCCAAAGGAGGCTGTCATGTAAGTGTCACAACCAGTAAACGCGAGAAAATCATTATGAAATTCTGGCCGTTCAAGAAACGCAAAAGTGAAGTGAGTGCAGCTGAAGAGGTCAAAAAGCCAGAAAAAGAGGAGGCTAAAATGGCAATTGAACCGAGAGAGAACTACAGCTATTACGAGTTTAGTGAGGAAGATATAGACGATACCTGGTGGATTTATGACGGTGGACACACTCCGCCGGGATTAGCCTGGTCACCAATGTTCGTCTGGTGGTGGATGTACGGCGTCAATGTGCCCATGGCGCAGGCCATGGAGGACATGCCCACGCCCCGGTCCAAAGGTCCCCGAA
>CAZMZA010000173.1:0-2653 GCA_964570635.1 uncultured Dehalococcoidales bacterium | reverse complement strand
AAGTTAATCTGAGGGAACTAGTAGAAGAGGTTATGAGGGAAATGCGGGTATTGGCCGAAGGACTGGATCTGAGCCTAAAAGAGGGTGAGGACGTTGTTATCTATGGAGACTACGACCTACTCAAGCAAATGGTTCTTAATGTTCTCGATAATGCCATAAAATTCACGCCGAAAGGAGGGCATGTCGAAGTAGTGCTTGAAGAGGAGCAGAGCCAGGCTATCATCAACGTGTCTGATTCCGGATCGGGCATTCCAGCTGAACATCTGCCCCATGTCATGGAGCCATTCCATAAAGCTGGATCACCTCGACAATACTCACACGGAGCAGGCCTTGGGTTGGCGATTGTCAAACAAATTATCGACCTGCACGGTGGTCATTGTGAAATAAATAGCCGAGAAGGCATTGGGACCACCGTAAAGATGCACCTGCCAACAAGTAATAGCCCGCTCTTTTAGTTAGGCATGCCATTCAGCTATAATAGTGGTTAAAGGGTTAGCCTGAAAGCCAGACTGAAAGTTCTTTGTTCTGTCCACTGAGCCCCACCATATTTGAATTCATCGTTATCCTTCCTTTCTTCTTGTGTCATTTTGCTGACGACGTACACGGATTACCCGACTGCTGCATTTTGGGTACTACCATGTTAGAATAAGCGTGCCCTTAACCGGTCAACCCGGCGGATTATCACAACCATTGTCAATAAAGGAGGATACCGTGGATAATCTCGAAATCTGCCGCATGTCTGTGGTACAAATGGCAGAGGCAATAAAGACCAAGAGACTTTCTCCTGTGGAGATAATGGAAGCCGTTCTGTACCGCATCGAGCAGTTAAACCCTAAAGTCAACGCATACTGCACTCTAGTAGCCGAGACGGCGAGGAGGCAAGCCAGCGAGGCAGAAGCTAAGGTGATGCGGGGAGAGCAACTCGGGCCGCTTCACGGTGTCCCGGTATCAATCAAAGACCTGATATTCACCAAGGATATTCGGACTACGGGTGGCTCCAAGATATATCAAGCCTTCGTTCCGCAACAAGATGCCATCGTTGTCGAGCGCCTGAAAGCAGCCGGGGCCATTGTCATTGGCAAGACAAACACCTGCGAGTTCGGCTGGGCGGGAACAACCGATAACCCGCTGTTCGGTGCCACCCGCAACCCGTGGAACTTGGAGCTCACTCCCGGAGGCTCCAGCGGAGGGGCGGCGGCCTCGGTAGCCCTGTGCATGGGCTCGCTAGCCATAGGCAACGATGCCGCTGGCTCGGTACGCATCCCCAGCAGTTACTGCGGGGTTTTTGGCTTTAAACCATCCTTCGGCCGTGTGCCCCAATACCCGGAGTTCCCGGGGTGGGAAGGGCTATGCCATACCGGGCCCATCACCAGGACTGTCGAGGAGGCAGCTCTGGCAATGGAGGTCATCGCCGGCAGGGACGAGAGAGACCGCCTTTCCCTGCCTGATACAGACTTGCACTACCTGCCGCTCCCTGACGCCGCCTTAAAAGGACTAAGAGTGGCCTGGAGCGAAGACCTTGGTTATGCCACCGTGGACCCGCAGGTTTTGAAGGTAACGGGAACAGCGGTTAAGACTTTTACCACTTTAGGTGCTACCGTAGAGGCAGATAACCCCCAGGCTGGCAGTCCTGAGGAGGCCTACTACACCGTAGCTGTCGCCAAGATATCAGCGGTCCTGCAAGACAAGATGGAAGAATGGGGAGACCAGCTTACCCCGGCCCTGGCTCGTGTTGTCGAGCGGTACAAGCATCAGCCAGCCACAGAGTATATTAAGGCTTACCTGGAACTTTCGAAGTATTGGGACGGGATTCAGCCTTTCTTTGACAAGTACGACCTGTTACTAACCCCGACGGTTACCGCGCCACCCTTTGCGCTTGGTAGCTTTGGAATACGAGAAATCGCCGGGAAGAAGTTACCACCTCTTAGCTGGTTAGCGTTTACCTACCCGTTCAACATAACAGGACAGCCGGCGGCCTCCGTCCCCTGCGGCTGGACAGATGACGGCTTACCTATCGGCCTCCAGATTGTTGGCCGGCGCTTTGATGACACCACGGTATTGAGAGCCGCCGCCGCCTTCGAGCAAGCCTCACCCTGGATAGATAGACTACCGCCGATAGTCTGAACTTATCAACGCTCAGAAATCTCGCCGCTGATTGGGCTTTGAGGTGTTAATCCGCATCCCTCGGGACGCGACCCTCACGGCTCGGGATTACCCATCCAAGGTCTGGCTTCTAACTTCTTTACCGCCTGCTTTATCTCGTCTGTTTTTACCTCAGAAAGGTGCTCCTCGAGCATCCGGTCAGGAACATAGGGTTGCCCCGGTGCGGCCAGTCCTTTGGGGTCGAACTCTTTCTTAAACCGGTCAATCCAGGTACTGAAATGCTGGTTTACCGCATCGGTCAGTTTCATCGCCTGTACCTGACCGAAGAAGAAGCTCTTGGCCCCGGTCTCCAGGGAGATTTTGTGTGTCTCGTTGATTCGCCAGTTAAGAAATCTGTTCATGAACCCCGGCGAGGAATCGGGGTCTTCTGGGTCTGCGTTGCCCGCGTCCGGCCAACCATGAAGCTCGGTGTAGTAGACACGCCCAAAGGTAAAAGGCATATACCAGGGTGAGTCCCCCTTCTGGTCAAGGAAGTCCGACTTGTGCTCGT
>CAZMZA010000172.1:0-2692 GCA_964570635.1 uncultured Dehalococcoidales bacterium | reverse complement strand
AAGGCTATTATGCTGACTCTTTTGGTCTTGAAGTATGGATTGACGAACGTCCAGTCTATAGAATAGAGCTTGCTGACGACACAGATTACCCTAACCGCATGGTTGACGTTTCTGCCTTCAGTGGAATTCACACAGTCACCTTCAAGTGCATTGCCAAATCTGCCTTTTATACGGTAGACCATGGTGCCTGGATAGACAATATAGAAACCCTTAACATCATTGAGCTTGAATACGGGGGCTGTGAGATTGTGAATCTTACCTTCTCTGACCCTAACGGTCAATTTACCATCAGGCGTTACTTTACCAATAACAGTAGTGCTCCAATTACCGTAAATGAGGTCGGTATTCAGGCTATGGGGCAAGATACTGGTAGCTCGGGGCGGGCCTTTCTTATTGCCCGTGATATAGTCAGCCCGGGGATTGCCGTAGCTCCTGGCGAGATACTGCGTGTTACCTATGTGCCACAGATAACAGTATGAGAGGAGGAAAATGAGATACACGCTTACATCAAAATCTTTAACGCTCTCCCAGATTGCGACAGAAGCCCTAAAGGTGGGAGCCAAAGGAATAAAGAAGACCAAGCTCCTGAGCCAGATTTTCTGCGAGCTGGATGATGTGCAAGCAAGGGCTCTAACAGGAGTGCCGGGAATGGCGGTGAAACCAGTCAAGGAGTACAGGACTGACCAGGTTGTAACCGCGCCGGCAGTGGAGACAGTTTCCGATGTCTTCTATCTCTTGCGCAGCTACTTCTCTCCGCCACTCACTGGCACTGGCATCACTGTGGCAGTCCTGGACTCGGGAGTTAGAAAGAGCCACCAGTCGCTTCAGGGCAAGGTGGTCTATGAGGCCAATTTTACTGACTCGCCTACGCCAGATGATGTCTTCGGACATGGCACCCAGGTGGCTTTTGTAGTTGCCGGAGGAATGCACGCTCTAGGTGAGAAAGCCGGTGTTTCCCCCGGCGCTGCCCTGATAAATTGAAAGGTTATCGGTGATGATGGCATTGGCACCGACGAGAGCATCATCCTGGGAATCGACCAGATATGCGACCTCGCGGAAGCGGCAAGAAAAAAGGGACTGTGGCCCACCGATGACATATACCCTAATGTTATTAACCTCAGCTTTGGCGCCGATGATGACGGTGACCCGGATAACCCGGTGAGGGCAGCCTGTCGGCAAGCCAGCATTGACTACGGTCTCGATGTCATTGCTGCTGCCGGCAACTTCGGCCCCAACATGACCACAGTAACGCTGCCTGCCTGTGACCCTGAAGTGATTGCCGTCGGGGCTGTGGAGACGAGCGGAGAGCTCATTATCTGGGACAAGTCTTCCCGTGGACCAACTATCCAGGGAGAAACCAAGCCTGACTTCGTGTTGTGGGGCACCGATCTGGAAATGGCCAGCAACAAGGCAGATGACGAGTACGTAACCAAGACCGGGACAAGCTTCTCCGCTCCGATGCTCGCCGGCCTTACCGGTCTCCTCTGGGAGAGCGGCCGACGGGCCTACGGAGAAGCCTGGCAATTCAGGTGGACTCAAGCAAGGGAGTTTGCTCCCTATTTCTCGACCAAGCCTCCTGACGCAGCAGTGAAGAAAGACAATACCTATGGCTACGGGCTACCGGCAATGGGAACGATGCTGGGGCAGGTGACCCAGGTGAAGACACCGATGCAGGAAACGATGGAGACTTTCCCGATGATTATGATGATGGCAATGATAGCGAGTATGACCGGAGGGATGGTGTGATGAAAACATTGAATCCAGCGCCCAAGTTCTTGATTTACGCAGTGTTGCAGGCAATCAGGCATCCCAGGACACCGATAACCTACCTTTACTGCCCAGAGTGCAAAGTGCGGCTTCTCCCCAATGAGAAAGAGTGCCCGGTCTGTGGTAAGAAAGCCGGGAATAGCCCCGAAGTGAGAAACGAGTCGCCGATACCATGGTGGGGGTCAGTCCTAGTCATCATTATTGGCATCGCTTGCTGGTGTGTGGGCGGTTATCTGGATATAGCCGGCCTGGATGAGGCCGGCAGGGCGCTGGTATACATCCCGCTGGGTTCATTATTCGGTATGAGTTTGCCGAGGTGAAGATGAAATGAGTCTATTAACCAAGGGAATTGGCAAGCTGTCGCAACTGGAAATAGACACGGACAAAGATTGGCAGGCTAAAGGGATAGCCAACCTTAAAGCCGTAGCCCAGGCGATGGCGCATGGTGATATTGTTTTCCGTGGCGCCAGTATCCTCGAAAGGCTGACTGCTGACGCCGGTAAAGGCTACAACTTCCTTAGAAGCCGCGGCCCGGGTTTGTCTCCCGTTTGGCAAGATATCGAAGACCTCATCCAGTATATGACTGCAGCCCTGAACAGGGCTATTGCCTTTGACCTGGTAATCCCTACCCTAGCCATATCCCAGGTGACGCAGCAGGCTTCAAGTCCACCAGGCAGGCTGTCAGCGAAAACACTCGGCGTGCCTACACCGGCTGTAGGTGTGGCGACAGCTACCGGTGTCTGGGGTGGTGTAGCTTCGCTAAAAGCACTTAATGTACCTTCCCCAAGCATATCTGGACAGCTGGCGGTGAGGTACCCGGTTGGGGGAGCTGTCGCTGATGACGGCGGCGCGCAAACAAATGAGACAGCAGCAGCCAACAATACTACTGCCAATGACATGACTTTACTTACAGCCGCCCCCGCAG
>CAZMZA010000171.1:0-2699 GCA_964570635.1 uncultured Dehalococcoidales bacterium | reverse complement strand
GGTTATAATAACTTCTTAAAATGCGGCAAGAGGCCTCCGCCTTTTGTCAAGAGTTACACGCGGGGGTCAGAGGCTACGGATCACTACTGGGGATACTAGCTTGAATCATGCTACTTCAGTGGCTCAAACATGGCCTCATTCCAGCGGCGCCACTTTTTTTCTTGAGCTTCAGCGTATCTTTTCGCCGCCTTACCCGACCACTCCTTTTGCCTAGAGGTAGGCTCGGTTTTGGGGCTGAATTCCACTGCCAAAGTCTTCACCGGAGTGGGACGGCTTATCTCGTAGGAAGCCCGGAGCAGCGCGGCCATCACCATCAGCATCAGCATAGACCCAAACTGCTCAGTCCACATTCACTATCTTCCCCTTCATATCGAACATGGTAGAAAAGCCGTAGGCGAGCTGGTCGGCCAGCTTATCCACCGGATCACTGAGGGGGTAGTTCTCGTTAGGGTTTATCAGGAAGAACCTGACCTCAATCCGCCCCTGCTTGCGGTACTTCGTAATCTCCATTTTGAGGTGCTGCCCCACCTCCCTCGCCTGCTCCATCTGCTGGGGGCTGATGCCGAACATCGTTGGATTGAACATTGCTTTCCTCCTTCACCTGCTCTTTTTCCCAGCCTGGGGGTGTGCCCTGTGGCGTTTGTGCCGGCTGACTCGTCCTTTCTTCATACTCCCACCCCTCGGGCGGTTTGCCGGGCTGTCCCGGGAACATTCTCTGCTCCATCATGTGGTCCATCATATCCCACATCTTGTCAAGGCGCTTGGTGAACAGCTCACTGGTATCTTTCGGTGGCGGTCCTTTGGGGATTTTCTGCTCCAGGTAGCCGACAACACCACTGACTGCAGCGTGGGCCGCCTCGTGAGCAATATCATAGCTGGAAGCCTTGGCCCGCTCCGCCGCTTGCGCCTCCTCCGCTCTCAATGCTTGGAGCATACTTATCATCGGGGTCATCGCCTGCGCCTGGGTGGTCGCTAGCTCCTGGTTCAGCCTGGCGGCCAGGAGCAGCATGGCAATGCCGTCAACGAAGCCAATCTTGTAATCTCCATCCTGCAGCCTCAGTTCCTGGAGCACTGCTTCCGGAGTAAGCACATCGTAGCGCCCCATCCTCTGGGGAAACTGTCTCTTCAGCGACACCAGGGAGCCGTTGGCGTCTGTCGGCGGCAGTTCCCCGTTTTTCCTCATATCACCCCTTACCCGGTCCACCGTGCCGCGGGGTATCTTCTCGTTATCAATGAGTTCCCGCCTTATCTGCTCAACATCCTCGTTGGTCTGCGCTTGAGCTAGTCGGCGCCTCACGTAATCCAGCCTGCCCTCTTCGTTCTCAGCCATCCTTCACCTCCCGAAAAAGAATAAAGCCCAAGAGCCGGCAAACGCCGGTTGGCTCTTGGGCTTTGACCTTATTCTAACCCTCAGCGGGATTCGTGTCAATGCCTTTTGCCTGCCTGTTACACACGGCTGCTACTATGGTTACACGCGGGGAGTAATAGTGGTGTGTAACAGTGTTACATGTAACCTGCTATTCCGAGTGGGAAATGTCCCCTCCCCGGTCACCCCTTGCCCCCGAATGTTTTAGCTAGTACCTTGTATTGAATCTCGTGGTGAATTTCCTCAACATCGCCGAATCCAGTAGCACGGTTACATTTGTCTATCCACCGGCAGCCAGGGCACCGGAACATCATGCACCAGCCAAGCCTTCTCATCTTCTTGCCGAACTCGTCCCGGCGCACATATGCTGAACTGGGTGTAGGCGGGTCTATCTCAACGCCGGCTAAGACCTTAGCCCGCTTGTGCACTTGTAAAAACTCAGCGTAGCCCGCCTTGACTTCTACCATGTTGCATTTCATTTGGAGCTTGAGCAGGTCGCCGTGTTTCATGATGTACTCATAAGCCCGGTTAATCCTGATGAAGTGTGCCCGCGCATCAGGGGAATGATTTAGGTCTGGATGATACCGATGAGCCAGCCGGAGGTAAGCCTTCCTGATTTCCTCGGTGGAGGCATCTGGAGACACGCCCAGCACCCCAAAGGCGTCACCACCCTGATAGGGCTTCGGCGGCAAGAACAGGAGTGCTTTGCCTATCAGGGTCTTCCTGCTATAGCGCCTTCCCTGTTTTACTCCCACTTCTTTTTGCCGTGCATCACGGCTCTTCCACTTTCTCAAAGGCCTTCCGCAGGTGCTCTTTAGCTTCATCAAGAGCCTTTTCCGCACAGGCCTGGGAGCAGACAATGACATTCCAGAGCCGTGTAGGCAGTACTGGCCCGGCTATCTGCTGGGGAGTGAAACCCTTTGGCGGCCATAAACTTCGCTGTGGAGCCATGACCGAGATAGCCGCCCACCCTGGCGGAGTCTCATACATTGGGGTATAAAATCCTGCGGTTGTCAGCCCCATCGCTGAATCTACATGCTCTTTTCCACATACATCACAAACATACTTTATCGCCATCTCATCCTCCTTTAGTCTTTGTAGTTCTTCACGACTCGCCTCTTTCTTGATGCATTATCCTTTCCGCCTCTTCAATTCCCCGGAGCTTTTCTAGCTCCTCCAGGATGGCCTTCTCCTCTTTCTCAAGTTTCCTTTTTGTCTTAGAAAAGCTGCGCTGCATGAAGATATCCTTAACAAACTCAGGGCGGGTTATGAGTTCGTCATATATCGCTTTATGAGCACCAACGAGGTCCAGGGCGGAGCGAAGCTGAAACTC
>CAZMZA010000170.1:0-2734 GCA_964570635.1 uncultured Dehalococcoidales bacterium | reverse complement strand
TCCCAGCAGTGCTGATACTTCCATCCCGGCCAGGGTATAGCGATAGATATTGTCAATAAACAGCAGGACATCCTGGCGCTCAACATCGCGGAAGTATTCAGCCATGGTCAGTCCGGTCAGTCCCACCCGGAGACGCACTGCCGGTGGTTCGTTCATCTGACCGAAGACCATTACCGTCTTGTCAATCACGCCGGACTGCTTCATTTCATGCCACAGGTCGTTACCTTCGCGGGACCTCTCGCCAATACCGGCAAAGACGGAGAAGCCACCATGTTCCGTGGCGATATTGCGGATTAGCTCCATAATGATAACCGTCTTGCCCACCCCGGCACCACCGTAAGCACCTACCTTACCTCCCTTGGTAAACGGAGTAATCAGGTCGATGACCTTGAGTCCTGTCTCCAGCACCTCGGTGGTTGTCTCCTGTTCTTCAAACGAAGGCGGATGACGGTGGATTGGCCAGTACTCCGTAGCTTCAGCAGGGCCCAGGTTATCAATTGGTTCCCCGGTAACATTAAACAGACGACCCAGGGTAGCCCTTCCTACCGGCACTCTAAGAGCGACACCGGTGTCTATGGCCTCAGCGCCTCGCCCCAGCCCGTCCGTAGGTGCCAGAGCCAGGCACCTGACCCAGTTGTTGCCCATATGCTCCTGGGCTTCAAGCACAATCTTCGTGCTATCCGTTGCAATCTCAATGGCATTATAAAGGGCTGGCAGTTCGTCGGGAGGAAACTCTATATCAACTACCGTCCCTATTACCTGGGCTACTTTCCCCTTGGCCATAATAACCTCCTTACCTGGCTAGAGCCGCCACCCCACCGGTGATGTCAAGCAGTTCTTTGGTTATCATCTCCTGGCGGGCTTTATTATACATCAGGGTTAAATCCTGGATAAGCTCATTGGCATTATCAGTGGCATTTCGCATTGCCACCACTCTGGCTGACTGCTCACTGGCAATCACTACCAGGATGGCGTGGTATACCAGCATCTCAACAAATCGTGGTAAGAGTGCGCCTAACACATGGGCAGCGTTTGGCTCGTATATGTAGTCCACGTTCTGTCCCTGGGGCAGGGTTGCCGGCACGATGGGTAGTATCTGCTGCACGACCGGTCTCTGGATGGTTGTGGACGTAAACTGGGCGTAAGCCAGGTAGACCGAGTCTACAACGCCGTTGGTATAGTCATCGATAATGATGCGAGATATGGGTAGGGTGTCCATCAGGCTGGGGCGGTCACCAAGGCGAGTAAACTCAGCCGTTACATCACGAGCGTATCGCCTCATAAAGTCAACCCCCTTGCGACCGACAGTGATAAGGGTAACCGGCACCTCTTGCTGCAGGATGAAACCCGCGGTGGTGCGGTTGATGTTGGCATGAAGCCCGCCGCAAAGGCCCCGGTCAGGAGTGATGTGGACTACGGCAATCTTATTAACTGGTCGGTGCTCCAACAGGGGATGCAGTACCCGACCCGTCTCCGGCAGGGCGGCTAGGTCAGCCAGCACCTGACCAATCTTCTCAGCATAGGGGCGTCCAGCCAGACCAGCCTCCTGCGCTCGCCTCATCTTTGAGGTGGCGATCATCTCCATCGCTCTGGTAATCTTGGCTGTGTTCTGGATGGCCCTTATGCGGCGGCGAATTAAACGAATATTAGCCATTGGCTACCCTACAAAGCTTTGTTTAAACTCCTCAATGGCTGCCTTTAAGGTCTCTTCTGTAGCCGGACTAATCTCCTTTTCTCCGGCGATAGTCGCCCCTATTTCGGGGTGATTTGCCTCTATAAGCCTGTGGAAATTAGTCTCAAAGGTCATAACCTTATCTACCGGTATATCGTCAAGGTAGCCGTTGATAGCCGCGTATAAAATCATAACCTGCTTTTCCATCGGCATGGGTACATACTGGGGCTGCTTTAGGACTTCAGTAATTCTCTGACCGCGCTCAAGCTGGGCCCTGGTCGCTTTATCCAGTTCAGCGGTGCCAAATTGAGCAAAGGCGGCTAGCTCACGGTATTGAGCCAGTTCCAGCCTGAGTCTGCCGGCTACCTGCTTCATTGCCTTGGTTTGTGCGTTGCTGCCCACACGGGATACTGACAAGCCGGCGTTCACGGCTGGCCTGATGCCGGCGTTAAACAGGTCTGTTTCCACATAAATCTGACCGTCGGTGATAGAGATTACATTGGTCGGGACATAGGCGGATACGTCCCCAGCCTGGGTCTCAATAATGGGCAGGGCAGTGAGGGAGCCGCCGCCGTATTCGTCAGCATACTTGGCTGCCCTCTCCAGCAAGCGGCTGTGCAGGTAGAAAACGTCACCCGGATAGGCCTCCCGTCCTGGCGGACGTTGCAGAAGTAATGAAAGCTGCCTGTAGGCCCAGGCATGCTTGGAAAGGTCATCATAAACAATCAGGGCATCCTTACCCTGTTCCATGAACGCCTCACCTATAGCACAGCCGGCGTAAGGGGCGAGATACTGTAAGGCAACCGAATCAGAGGCGTTGGCACTGACAACGATGGTGTGCTCCATGGCTCCGTAGGACTCAAGGGTGGCTACCATTCTGGCTACCTTGGAGGCTTTTTGACCGATGGTAACATAGATGCAGGTCAAATCGCCGCCCTTCTGGTTGATTATGGTGTCGATGGCAATGGCGGTCTTGCCGGTGGAGCGGTCGCCGATGATAAGCTCTCTCTGCCCGCGGCCTATGGGAATCATGCTATCTATAGCCTTAATCCCCGTCTGTAC
>CAZMZA010000169.1:0-2734 GCA_964570635.1 uncultured Dehalococcoidales bacterium | reverse complement strand
GTAAGTGGCTGAGGACCAAACGTGTCTCCCTGATAATACTAATCTTCATAATAATTCTGGGGCTGGTTGGCTTTTTTTCTTACTATATTATTGCTGCGGTAATTAAGGCCTTTGTGGTTCTCCTGAACAATGCGCCCCAGTATATCTCTCAGGGTTTAATCTCCTTACAGGGGTGGACTGAGGGGTTTCGAGAGCAGCTCCCCCTAGAAATGCGTCAGCAGCTGGATGAACTTATTCTGAGCGGCGGCAGATTGCTGGGTAATGCCGTACGGAACGCCTTCTTGAAGGGTGTTTCATTCGTACCGGGTACTTTTAGCCTAGTCTTTGGCTTCATTTCCCTGCCCATTTTCCTCTTCTACCTCTTGAAGGATTCGGAGAAGCTGAGCCGGGGCTTTTATTCGTTTTTCTACCCCTGGGTGGCGGAACACACGAGGAACATTGTCTCAATCATTGAAAGAGTACTCGGGCGGTATATTCGCGCTCAGTTAATGCTCGCTTTTATTGTGGCTTACTTTTGCTTTGTCGGGTTGCTTATTCTGGGGATAGACTTTGCCCCGGCACTGGCTGCCTTTGCCGGTATAACCGAGCTTATCCCGATATTAGGGCCCTGGATTGGCGGTGGCGCCGCGGTGATAGTCACGCTGGCTACAGCACCGGACAAAGCAATCTGGGTGGCTCTCCTCTTTTTACTGGTTCAGCAGCTGGAGAACGCTTTTCTTGTCCCCAGAATTCAAGGCGGTTACCTGCGGCTAAACCCGGCTGTCACCGTGGTGCTAATTGTTTTGGGGGGCTATGTTGCTGGCTTATGGGGGATAATACTGGCTGCCCCTTTGGCCGCCACCATCGTGGAAATATACAGGTATGTACGTGGGACGGTGAAAGCACGGGAAACCGAGGGTCAGTCAGCTGCAGAGGAGGCCTGAACCCGAGTTGGCTACCCTCTTTCTAAGGCTTCACTGGTATTCTAGAGAGTAAGGTCGGGGGCTACCCTGGCTTAGAGTCCGCAGCTATTGCAGCTAGAGCTGCTGCAGCTACTACAGGGGTTACTTATGGGCGTGGTTAGCCCGTTCTCGTCTTTGGCGAGGGCAGCGAAGGTGGAGAATTTGCGCTCAGCCTCAGTATTGCAGCGTGGACAAGAAGCCGTCTCGTCAACCTGAGATAATGAGCGCAGCAACTCAAACTTTAATTGGCAACTAGGACAGAAATACTCATATATCGGCATTTTCCTCTCCCAGTAATCAGTTTAATCGTTTTCAGGTAGCGGGTCAAGCTTACCCGACCACCTTGCGTGATGCTCCGGGTTCTCTGCCGGGGCTTCTTTTGACCTGCCGCGGCCAAGATAGTATACTACTGGCAAACTTAGGTCAGAGCTGGATGTAACATGAGTACTGACCAACTGGCTGATAAGCTGGTTTTGTGGATAAGAGAGAGCGTGTTGGCTTCCGGGTGTAACGGGGTGGTGCTGGGTATGAGTGGTGGGCTTGATTCCTCGGTAGTGGCGGTATTGTGCCATGAGGCTTTTCCTCAGAGTACGCTCGGGGTAATTATGCCCTGCCAAAGCAGTCCGGAGGATGAGGAGCACGCCCGGGCTGTGGCGGAGAAGTTTTCTATTCCGACCAAACTGGTGGTGCTTGACAGCGTCTTTGACACCTTGGTTAAGGTGCTGGCTGAGGATGAGGCTGCGTCCGGTGTTCGGCGGTTGGCTGAAGCTAATCTCAGGGCAAGGTTAAGGATGCTCACCCTCTACTACTTTGCCAATAGGCTTAACTATATGGTAGCTGGGTCGAGTAACAGGAGTGAGCTTGCCATCGGCTACTTCACCAAGTACGGGGACGGCGGGGTCGATATTCTTCCCTTGGGCAGTCTGGTTAAAAGCCAGGTAGGAGAGCTGGCCAGGTTTCTGGGTATTCCGCAGGAAGTCATTCTTAAACTCCCTTCGGCTGGTTTATGGCCGGGACAGACGGACGAGGGCGAACTGGGGTTCAGTTATGAGGAGCTTGACCGCTATCTGACAACTGGCGAGGCCAGTACCCAGCTGAGGGAGCGACTGGAGTCTATGATGGCTGCCAGTGAGCACAAGTGCCTGCCACCCCCCATAGCTAGCTTCGAGTCTTAGCAAACCTTATCTTGTGACTTTTTGCCCGCTTTCTCTTTTGTTCTTTATCACGCCTTAATCTCAAACACCGAGGAGCTCGGCAGTGTTACCCTTTGCTTGCCTTGATAGGTCGTTTGTGCTATGATGAGGGCAAAGACGAAGATGACTACGGAGAGAGAAAAGGCGCTGGGGCTAGCCATTGACCAGATTGAAAAACGTTTTGGTAAAGGCTCAGTGATGAAACTGGGGGAGGTGGCGGCGGTGGCACCCGTGGAAGCTATTCCCAGTGGCTCACTGGCATTGGACCTAGCTCTGGGCGTAGGTGGTATCCCCAGAGGTCGCATTACCGAAATATTCGGTCCTGAGGCGTCGGGGAAAACCACCCTGGGTCAGCATGTGATTGCTGAAGCACAAAAACGAGGAGGTATGGCTGCCTATATTGACGTGGAGCATGCTCTGGACCCATCTTATGCTGGCAACTGTGGCGTTGACATCGATGGGTTGCTCATTTCGCAGCCGGATACCGGCGAGCAGGCTCTGGAGATTACCGAGGCTCTGGTCAGGAGCGGAGCTATTGACGTGATTGTGATTGATAGTGTAGCTGCTTTAGTACCCCGGGCTGAAATTGAAGGGGAAATG
>CAZMZA010000168.1:0-2788 GCA_964570635.1 uncultured Dehalococcoidales bacterium | reverse complement strand
TAAGTGCCCTGTTGCTGAATCGTTCAACCCAGTTTGAGACGGTGCCCTGGCTAATTCCCAACTTGTCAGCGATTAGCTCCTGTAAATAACTGGAAAAGTAATATTTCAACAGCTTTTTCACTTTTGACGGTGGTAACGATATGGTCAAAAAATACCTCCTTGTGTAAGGTTTTTATTTAAGTGTCATAGGGTGTGAAGGCCACGGGAAGTACCTGTGTCCTTAGCGCTGTGTCATGACGACCTGTGCCCTTGATACTATTGATATACTTTATGAACTTAATACACTTAATATTCTTAAAAAAGGCTATCGGAAATCCGTGAGGAGGATTTAACGGCGTTAATGACGTTGGTTTGTATTCACCACATGGTCCAGTCTACGAGAAATCATAAATCACGGTTGCAGGTGAAATCGCAATTTTTAATACTCAAAGTATATTACTTAATAACCTGTGTTTATTGACTTCTAACTGAGTGTATGATACTCTTAAGTCAATCATATTGTCAAGGAGGCAATTCATGAAAGAAGTTTCTTTCAGTATTCCGGTTTCAGGAGTCATTCGCGTAGACGGTAATGAGGTGACTATAACCGTGAATAGAGCCGATACTACCGTCTCACTTGGACCCGAAATAAGGCTGGGGGGGCGCATATCCTTTGAGTCTGGGAAGACCATGTTCGACATTATCCTGGAGACCGCGCAGGAAATTGTCAAACGGAAAGGAGTCAACCGGTTCACGCCGCCTGAACTATATGTCGAAGCATTGGAAAAGTACCCACAGCTTAAAAGAAACAGTTTTATGTCCCGCGTCATCGCTTCTACGCCCGACCATTCTTCGTACAAGCACCACAAATCAACCAGGGATTATTTCCACTATATCGGTTCAGGGGTTTACCAGTTGAACAAACGCTATGCTACTGCCCGGACCTCTGATGGAGAGGGGACCCTGTTTAATCTGTAGATATATTCGGCACATCATGATACGGGAGGCAGGTATGGGAGTTAATAATCACAAATCAACAGATGGAAAGGTATCGAGAGAAATATGTCAGGCTCTTGAGCGGATGATCAGGGATATAGAAACCGAGCCCGGCCTGATCATTGAAGGTGAACCTCAACCTGTGGAAGGGGAAAACACGCTCAGAGAAATCAGGTCATGGCTGTTCGGAAAGAGGAGGGAAAATGGTCACAGACATACTACCCCTGATAAGTAAAAGAACCATGTATGAATACGTGGCTCAGGCAGCGAAGGCAGCCGGCTACGAAAAAGGCTTCGGGATACAGGGCTGCGACCTGTCCAGGCCCATATGGTGGGCGGCTTATTGCCGTCAGAGCCTGGACCAGCAGGCCCAGAACAACAGGCTCTCCGAATACCTTTTCACCATGGCGAAAATAGCCAAAGAACAAGGACTGGCGGTTCCCATTGAGTATATTTTCTACGACCACGAGTCAGGAGAGCACCTGGATCGCCCGGAGATATCACATTTGAGACATGATCTCATCCATAAACAGAAGGTGGTTGGCGTTATCTTCGCTGACCTCAGGTGCCTTTCCAGAGAGCCGGCGCCGCAGCAGGTCTTTGAGCGGGAGTGCGAAATACTCGGCGTAAGGCTGCTGTTCGGTGATGCCCCCAGCGGCATGGATATCGGCAGTCAGTTTGCCCGGTCGGCACTGACCTTCAGCAACAAGCTGACCAGGCTGGCTACTAATAGAAACGCTCGTGCCGGAAACGTAGGCCGGGTGCTCAAGGGATGGGTGCCTTCTACCAAGGCGGCCTATGGATATAGTTATCAGCGTGACGCCGAGATAACCCAGGATGGCAGGGTGCGGATTAAGCGTGCCTGGTGGGAGGTGGATAACTTAGATTCGGAGGGGAATCCCGTACCACACAGTCCCGCCGATACGGTTATCAACATCTTTGCCTGGATAGGCAATGAAGGCCAAACATCTTACTGGGTGACGAATAAGCTTAACCAACTCGGTATCAAGGCACCTGCGGGTGGTGCGTGGTCACCGACTAAAGTCTACAGCGTAGTCTATAACCACTGTTATACCGGCAAGCACGCCTATAATGCCAAGATGAGGGTGCCTAATCCTCACAAGCCGTTAGGGGACGTTACCGGTGCTGTCAAGAGGACGCTGCTGAGGCCGAAGCCTGATGGAGAAGCTGTTGAATTTAACGTGCCCGTTCTGGTTTCAGAGGAGCTTTGGCAGAAGGCACGCAAGGCTCTGCAGAGGAGGGGGCGTGGCCGTGGCAAGCAGGGAAAGGTGATTCTGGCATTGCTCCGCGGCCGCATCTTCTGCCCGCTGTGTGGTAAACCGATGGTGGTGAGGAGGAAGAGTGGCAAGCAAGAGCAATATTACCATTGCTCACGGCATTATCGCTCCTGGTCTCCTGACCAGTGCACTTACCGTGGCTTCGTACCGGGTAACTGGGATGAGATGGTCTGGGACTGTGTTTACGCGCTGCTTATGCAGGACGACTGGCTGGAAGAGCATTTGAACAGTGTAGAAGATCAGATGGAAAGTGTGGAAAAGCTCATCAAGTCTGAGCAGCAGAGGATACTGAGAGCCAACGCCAAGATGGCAAAGATTAGGGAGGGGTTCGAAGCCGGCATATATAGTATCGACGAAGCCAAGGCGAGCATTGCCGGTTGCCGGGATGCGGTCAATAAGGCAGAACAGGGGATCAAGCGGATTCGAGAACAAGCGGGTGAGTACAGTACCTCTGTGATAGATAGTGATACCCTGAGGCAAGAACTAAAGCAACTGGCTGTGATTAACTTAGAAGA
>CAZMZA010000167.1:0-2824 GCA_964570635.1 uncultured Dehalococcoidales bacterium | reverse complement strand
CCGCGGTACCACCCTTCTTAGGTAACTCTGCTATACAGGGCTACCTATCTCTATCAGGTACAGAGCCATAACACAAAATGCCAAGCCGATACCCTAGGGTCTGATAACGCTCCCCTTTGCGTCAAAGCCTACTCGTTGGCTACTTTCGGTTTGCAGCTCCCAAGTCCATTCAGCCTCCGCGCCAGCATCGGCTCACACCTTACCCGACTCTCTGCGCCTCGCTTGAAGCCTACTAATCTTGTTCACAGCCTTTGCGATATTGCTGATAATGTATCACAAAGTGGTCTGTTTGTCAATGGTCTGTTGTCATTTGCCAGCCACTTCCCTATAATGAAGTCCACGGGTACGAACAATGAAAGTGGTAGCCATTGTGGGAATGACCGGGGCTGGCAAGTCCGAGGTAGCCAGAGTATTTGAGCAGAACGGCTTCATCAAGATAAGATTTGGTGATATAACCGACGAGGAGACTAGAAAGAGGGGTCTTAAGCTAACTGAGGAAAATGAGCGCTACGTCAGAGAACTCCTGAGACAGGAGCACGGAATGTCAGCCTACGCCAAACTGAATCTCCCCAGGATTGATGCCGCGCTCAAGAATTCGGAGGTGGTGATTGACGGGCTCTATTCCTGGGAAGAATGCGACTTCCTGAAGTCCCACTACGGGGAAGACTTTTATGTGGTAGCCGTCTGGTCGTCACCGAGAATGAGGTACCAGAGGCTAATGGAAAGGCCAGAGCGCCCCCTGACGCTGGAAGAAGCTGTCAGCCGCGATAGAGCCGAGATTGAGAATCTAGATAAGGGTGGCCCCATTGCTATGGCAGACTTCACCATCATTAACCAATCTTCCCGGGAAGACCTGAGGCAGGAAGTAGAAAGGATTGTCGCCGAGCTAAGATGAAGCCGACAAACAGGCCAGATATTGATGAATATTTTCTAAAGATAGCCTCCGTGGTAGCGGAACGCTCAACCTGCCGTCGTCACCATGTAGGCGCAGTAGCTGTAAGAGACAAACACATACTGGCTACAGGCTATAACGGCGCCCCAGCCGGCGCCAAGGACTGCCTTGAGCTCGGCTGCCAAAGGGAGGAGTTAAACATACCATCGGGGGAAAGACACGAAATATGCCGGGGCATCCACGCCGAGCAAAACGTAATCATCCAAGCTACCCTGCACGGTGTCAGTCTGGAGGATAGTACCATCTACGCCACTCACACACCGTGCCGACTTTGCGCCAAAATGCTGGTAAATGCCAAGATAAAGCGATACATCAGCTTTGGCCAGTACAACGACGAGTCCTTCCTGGACCTGTTCCGGGAAGCCGGTATAGAGGTTGGTATAAAGAATAGACCGCCATCCAGAATAACCTATCTGGACTAGAGGCCCCCGTCAGCCCCACCCCACTGTGGCACATTATTTCAGCAACTTTATCTAGCTAAGCACTGGAAATGGGTGCTCTAACCAATAAAAGAGACCTTCTGCCAGCGTGCAGGACCTTCTGAGCAGTGCTGCCAAAAAACCAGCCACCGATACCTGAGCGCCCGTGGGTTGACATGGCAACCAAACGTGCCCTAGTTTCAGTGGTGCCCTTTATAATCTCATGGGCAGCGTCACCAATTCTTACCTCGAACTTCAGGCTAGCTTTGATGTCGCGCAGCCTGGTACCTACCTCCTCCAGGTACTCCATAGCCTGCTTCCTCATTAACTCCAACTCGCTGTCGGGGAAGCGGACATAGTTCAAGCCACCAACCGTATGGACATACTGGCCAGGTGGTACTACCTGAAGGAAGATGACCTCTGAGGCAAACTTACTGGCCAGTTCCTTAACGTATGGCAGTGCTGCCTCACCTGCTTCGGAACCATCCAGGGGGACAAGGACCCGGCTAAATAGCTGCCCCTTGCCCGCCTTCGCGGCATCGCCCTTAGCTCTGATGAGCAGAAGGGGGGTACTAACTCTCTGGAGCACCTTATTTCCCACGCTTCCCAGCGCCCAGGCCATTATGCCGGAGCGACCATGAGTTACCATAATGGTGAGGCTGACGTCATTATCCTGGGCAAAGCTCATGATTTGCGTCGCAGGCTCGCCGTCGAGGACTACCGCTTTAACCCTGGCGGCAGAACTCGCCCGCTTGATGCGATTGCCCACCGTTTTCGCCGTTTCCTCAAGATAAAGCTGATGCATATGGCGATAATCTTTCTCCGCCACCTCACAAACGTGTGTCAAGGCTACCTCAGAGTCGAAGGCCCCAGCCAGCGTTTCGGCATAAGGTAGCGCCAATTCAGCCAACTGCGAGCCATCCAGCGGAACCAGAATTCTTTTGAACACCCTCTACCTCCCCATAAACTAAGTATATCTCAGAACCAGGTAAAGCTGGCATAAGCCAACGACTACTATCATGGCCGGGAGTGCATATCGGAGGAACTTCCCCCAGCTGATAGGATAGCCTTCGCGCTCGGCAATGGCTGTCCCGACCACGTTGGCTGATGCCCCTATAGGCGTAGCATTACCACCAATATCCGTGCCCAGAGCCAGAGTCCAGGCCAGCGTTGGCAGGTTCAGCCCCTGCGTCACCGCCAGCTGTCTGACTACAGGAACCATAGTGGCGGCAAAGGGAATATTATCCACTATGGCCGAAGCAAAAGCCGAAATCCACAGGATAATAGGTATCACCAGCAAGATGTTGCCCCCCGATATCTCCCCGATATACTCGGCTAGCATCTTGAGTACCCCTGTTTGCTCCATTCCCCCCACACAGATGAACAAGCCGAGGAAGAAAAGCAAGGTGCGCCAATCCACCCTCCTTAGGACATGGGACGCCCCCCGGCCGGC
>CAZMZA010000166.1:0-2824 GCA_964570635.1 uncultured Dehalococcoidales bacterium | reverse complement strand
GTGCTCGGCAAGGGGAACAAGGCCCGCGTGGTGCCGGTGAACGGTGAGGCCAGAAAGGCGCTCAAGCGCTATCTCCAGATAAGGCCTCCCGGCGGCGACTGGCTCTGGAAAACCGATGACGGTAAGCCTCTGGCGATGTACTCCATCAAGGTCATGATCGCCCGCCTGAAGCGGCGGGCCGGCGTGAATAGCGGCGGCGGGGCCCACCGCTTCCGCCACTACTTCGCCACCCGCTACCTTGAGGCCGGGGGCGACATCAACTCGCTGCGGATCCTGCTCGGCCATGCCAGCCTGGACATGGTGCTCAAGTACTCCCAGTACGTTGACGGCCAGCGGGCGCTGGCTACCCACCGACAGTTTAATCCCCTGGACCAGCTCTACCGCGGGCAGAGCCGCAGCCAGGACTGGGATTTCGATACCCCGGCTGATTCGCCCGACCCGGGCTGGCGACGGGGCAACGGCCGCAGGGAATCCAGGTCAGCTTTCCCTGTTTTGAGATGAGTCCGTCTTTAGGAAGGGCTGACGGATATGCCGTCCAGCCCTTCCTAGTTGTCACCCGGAGAAAAAGAAAAGGATAAGGCCCAGGAACCTTATCCTTCGAGCAATCGCCCGGCATGTTCTATGAGGGTTAAAAGCGGGAGACGAGATTCGAACTCGCGACGTCCGCCTTGGGAAGGCGACATTCTACCACTGAATTACTCCCGCAAGAGGCATCCAGTATAATATCACACCTTATTCAAGAAGCTTTATGCCCTCCACCCTCTCAAATTCCCTGACATTATCGGTTAGCAGTATCAGGTTGTGATGGAGGCAGGTAGAGGCGATCAGGAGGTCGAAATCACCGATGAGACGTCCTTCCTTTCTCAGCCTTGCTCTCTCCCTGCCAAAGATCCGGCAGACTTCCCCGTTAATTCCCAGAACAGTAACCGCAGTTAAGAAAATGTCGAGCGATTTCTCCGCCTTATCCGGGTTGGTCGAGCGGTAAATCCCTTCATAGAGCTCAGCCAGCGAAACGATACTTAAGGCCAGCCCCGAGTCAGCTAGCTCCTCCAGCTTGTCGGTTACCCTACCGGTCCCCCTGAGGTGATTGATCACCCAATCGGTATCAATGAGGTACTTCATAGCTTCACTTCGGGTCTTGCGGCAGAGAGCCGGCGGGCCTCGTAGAGATCTTTGAGCAGCTCGTCACAATTGACCTCGCCACCCCAGGCGCCGGCAGTCGCCTTGAGCGCCTCACGAGCCCTTTCATCTTCAGGTAAAGGTGAGACGGTAATCTCTACCTCCTCCCCTTCCTCCAGATCCAGCTTCTCTAAAGGCTCTATCACCCCTTTCTTGTATCTGGCTCTAACTGTCTTCTCCATGCTCCCCTCCCTCACAATTAGCTCCGTTACACTCTACGGAGATGTGAACGGGTTCTTTATTATCATAGCACAACATAATGAAAACTCGGAAGCTTTAGCCACTAATTCCCGCTCAGGTTTAGTCCTGAATAGCTTTCGCTCTTCCATTACAGGAGCCGAGTACACGACAGTACCCAGCTCATCTCAGAATGCTAAAGGCGATATCAAGCCTAACTTTTTCCAATCCTGAACATTTTAGTCCCGCAGGTTGGGCATACGCCCTGGGTAGCTGGTTTCCCATTCTTCATGGTAATGGCTTTGGCATCCTTCATCTCCCGCTTGGTACGACACTTTACACAATAAGCTTGCATTGTTCCTCCTCATATTAGATTCAGTAAGAACGATAAAGCATTAGCTGGTGAAATGTCAACACCCAGTGATAATCGATGCCCGTAAATCGTTTGTTACAGCGGCATTTGACTGTCCTGCTCCTTTGTTGCAAAGGCGGAGCCGGAACCATACCTGGCCACCCGTTTCATAAAGCGGGCCATGTTCTTGGTGTCATTTGTCTTTATTTCCTCCATGACACCTTCAGGATTGAGATATTCAAATGACTTCTCTCTCACAGTCTCAAGCAACCTAATTAAGGTATGCATCTCTTCCTCTGATAGACGTGAAAGCACCTCCTGGACAAGCTCCCAGCCAGCTACGGTTGCCCGGTCAAGGATTTCTTTCCCGTTGCTGGTGATGACCAGCCGTACTGACCTGCGGTCACGCAGGTCCCTTACCCTTCTGACGAGGCCGGTCTTAACCATGCGTTCGACTATCAGGCTGATGCTATTGCTGTTTCGATCCAGCCACCGTGCCACGTCAGTCGGCGTTACCGGGTCGTCGATGTATTTTATGGCGAGAAGCACGGCATGCTGCTCGGTAGTGAGCCCGTGTTTGCCAAAGACCTGATCCTCACACTTCAACACCATGTTGTAGGTCTGGTGCAGTAGGAGCCACGCCCTCATGGACGGGTTTTCGAACCCAAATTTGACTGGCATATTATCTCCTTTGACTATTTCATACCCACTTAGTTCACTGATGCCATTCTATCATACCGAATTACCATTACTAAAAGATAGATTCTCTCTAGAGCATGCCCGACTGTCTCACATTATCCTATAATGGGTTGGTTCGCTACCTTACAATGAATGCAAAGGAATTCAAGAGACATAAGGAGGTACAACTATTGGTAACAGATACTAAAGAATTCATTGCGATGGAAGGCAGAAATAGCCAGAGTACGGTACAAATTTGGTTTCGTGCTCCCAAAATCTGGGATGACTTTCTGGAGGCAAAGGCCGCCGAAGAGTTCTGCACTAAGTCCGACCTTCTCAGATACGCCTTCAGGCAGGTTTTTGGTCAGGAGATGAAGCAGTTTCGAGCTAACGGGCAGATAAGATCTAGCTGTGCCGGCTGTGCAGCAAGGACACACA
>CAZMZA010000165.1:0-2872 GCA_964570635.1 uncultured Dehalococcoidales bacterium | reverse complement strand
GAGTCAGGCTGGCTAAAGGAAGAAATGGAAAAGAGTGCCCTCAAGAGGGAAATCGATAAACTGGAAGGTAGAGATATAGTAGTTGGTGTGAACGCTTATCAGGGACCTGACGGACCACTCAGTAAGGCTGTCATCAATGACGCTTATAAGGTTAAACCCACGACGGAGAGATTTAAAGCCATAGACGAAGTTAAGAAATTCAGGGCAGAGCGGGATATTGAGAAAGTAAAAGCTTGCCTGACCGAACTTCACAGGGCTACCAGGGCAAGGGAAAATGTGGTCAGGCCATTACTTGAGGCCAGCAAGGCATATGCTACCGTCGGGGAGATGGTGGGTACATTGCGGCTGGCATTCGGTTATCCCTACGACCCCTATGAAACGATTGAAAAGCCCGAATTTATCAGGGGACTCGGTTGGGGTGTCCAATAATCAGGCTTAAAGAAGGAAAACGTTCGGAGGCGGAGAATGGTTACCAAAACAAGAATAGTAATCGGTAAAATAGGTCTTGATTCCCATGACATAGGCATTTTACTGCTGCTGAGTGCATTAAGGGATGCCGGAATGGAGGTAATATATCCGGGGAAGTTCCTGACCCCTGAACAGGTAGTACAGATAGCTATCGAGGAAGACACTGATGTAATCGCTCTGGGAGACCATACAGGGGCGATGCACTCCATCGCCACTGACGTGGTCGCGGAAATGAAAAAAAGGGGGATAGCTAACTCTATCAGCGTTATCGCTGGTGGGATTATTCCTGAAGAGGATAAGCCTCTTTTAGAGAAGATGGGTGTTACTGGCCTGTATGGTCAGGGTACTCCGGTGTCTGTTATTATCGACCATATTAAACAGAGAGTGAGCAAAATGCAGTCGCACGCCAGCTAAGAAGGAACCTTAATCTGCAATATGAGGAGGTGAAAATTGACGGAAAAAACTGTTGTTTACAGCCGGGAAGGTAACATAGGATTTATCAAATTGAACAGACCAAACTCACTTAACGCTGTCAATGGAGCTATGGTTGAAGACCTGCTTGCCTGCCTGAAGGAGGCGACGAATGATGACGATGCCAGAGTGGTTATACTCAAGGGTGAGGGGCGGGCGTTTTGTGCTGGCGTGGATATCAAAGAAGGCGTAGCCAAAACTGAGAATATAGAGGAATTCAGAAAGTATATCATCCATATGCAGGACATAGGCCGTGCCTTTATAGCCTTGGATAAGCCGATTATAGCTCAGGTTCAGGGTTATGCACTGGGTAACGGCTGTGAATTCGCGATGAACTGTGACCTCAGAGTAGCTGCTTTTGGGACAAAGCTCGGATTTCGCGAGGCTACAATAGGCGCCACGGTAACCACTGCCGGCACTAAAATATTACCCCAACTGGTAGGACTGGGAAAGGCAAAGGAACTTCTGCTGACTGCGGAACTGATAGATGCTGAGACAGCGGAAAAGTGGGGGCTGGTGAATAAAGTGGTCCCTCAAGAGGAATTAGAGCAGGTTACATTGGAGTTGGCTCAGAAGATTGCGGCAAATCACCCATTATCATTGAAATTACTTAGAGCCGCGCTTGACTTTAGTCTGGACGCTTCGTTTGAAAAGGTGATGGAATACGAAGGTCAGTTAGCCTGTATTTCTTACGCATCAGGAGAGAGAAAGGTGGGGATGAAAGAGGCCATTAAGAAGTAGATTGTGGAGGGTGCTATGATAATAGAGTTTCATGCGCATCTTTTTGATGAGAATCTGCCTAACAGGCGGTACTGGGAAGGTTATGTTAGGTTCGCCGCAGCGGTCGCTAACAGACCGGAGGAGAGAATCTGGAACCGGATTAAAGAAACCTGGGACCTCACCGGTGCACTCATCGTGAAGGACATGGATGAGGCATCCGTTGATAAGGCTGTAGTCAGTGTGTGTGACTTCGGTCTATGTCCGGAAATAGGTGAAGGTGCGTACACCATTGAAGAACAAAATAAGCTCTATGCCGACGTGGCGGCAAAATACCCTGATAGGCTAATCGCATTTTTCGGCATAGACCCGAGAAGACCTGGAGCACACAAGCTATTTGAGAAAGCGGTCAAAGAATGGGGCATGAAAGGACTCTAGCTGCTGCCTGCTACGGGATTTTATCCGAATGATAAGGAGGCGTACCCTCTTTATGCCAAGGCTGAAGAATTAGGTGTACCCGCCCTCGTCCATACCGGACCGGAGACAATACCGCTTTTTTCTAAATACGGGCAGCCCATTTACCTCGATGAGGTGTGTAACAGCTTCCCTGACCTCAAAATAGTCGCGGCTCATGTCGCTTACTGCTGGTGGGAAGAACTGGTGGAGCTAGCCAGTAACAAGTCGAATCTCTATGTCGACCTCGCGTCATGGCAGACGAAAACGCGCCGGCGCAAGGATATCGAATTCTATCGTACGCTGAGAACCATCCTGGACAGGATAGGCGCGCGCCGTGTGCTCTTTGGCAGTGACTTTCCCTCAATGAGGCTGTACATGAGCGAGAAGGATTGGGTGGGTGTATTTCAGGAGATTCCCGACTACGTTAAAGAGGCAGGTATTGAGTTTAAGCCTGAGGAGATAGACCTGATTCTGGGAGGCACCGCCGCCAAAGTACTTGGTTTGCAATAATAGAAGGCGTCATTACCCATCAGACCGCGGGGCGATTATGGCTCAACCTTTTGTGAGGAGCTAATGAACAAAGTTTGCAGCAGTTTCGCGGAGGCAGTTTCAGATATCCCGGACGGTGCCAGTGTAATGTTGGGCTTATTCGGCGGGCCAGCGGGGACGCCGCAAAACCTCCTGGTGGCACTGCGTGACCACGGAGTAAAGAACCTCACTGTCATTGTATCTAACTTTGGTTTTGCCATCAGGTCAATCC
>CAZMZA010000164.1:0-2876 GCA_964570635.1 uncultured Dehalococcoidales bacterium | reverse complement strand
ACGAAGCCGTCCGCGAGCCGTGGTGCCCCACTTTCAGGATTTCCACTTCCGGAAGCTGCACCGAACTGAGCATCATCATTTCAACTTCTGCCTCCTGCTCCGCATCCCCGGTGAAAAGGAAGTCAACATCTCCATAGGCGAGGTGCAGTACGATGGAGTTATTGTTGGTAGAGCCCGATAGATTGGCCGGGTGAAGGACGGAAAAAGACAGGGCCCCGGCGTTGATCACGTCACGCAGCCGGCCGACGTGGACCTCTGCCCCTTCGGCATTCACACCGCTCATGAAATCCGAATACGTCTTTGAATCGGCGGTGTCCCCGTTGTGCCAGATCTGTTCAACTTCATAGTCTTCCAGCACCGCAATCAAGCCACCGATATGGTCGGCATGGGGATGCGTGGCCACCATAACCTCGAGCGGTCCATCGACATACTGCCTGAGATATCCGGTTATGCCCGGTGACCGTTCGCCGCCGTCTATGAGAACCTCAGTATCCTGAAGGTCGATTAGAATGGCGTCTCCCTGGCCGACGTCGATGAAATGCACTGTCAACTCGCCCGAAGGAGTGACAGCAGGTTCGGGGCCTGGAGTTGGAGGAGGACCGGGTTCAGGTGCTGGTTGTATGGTTGGAGAAGGTTTTGGATTATCTGACGGTGTTGTGCCTGTGGTTTCACATCCCACTGCTACCGACAAGGATAATACGAGGACGAACGCCAGCCAGAGCCGTCCAATCGATGATATTATATATGGCCTGTCTTTACTCATCACATGTTGACTCAAACGAAAAGGCTGGTCACCAAATCTCAGCACCTGCCAGCCTTTTCACGGTTCATTGAGCCTTAAGTATTACCAGGATTAGCTCTTCCCGATCTTGAACAACTTCGTACCGCATACCGGGCAAGTCCCCTGGGTAGCCGGTCGCCCGTTCTTCATGGTTATGGCCTTGGGGTCTTTCATCTCCCTCTTGGTGCGGCACTTCATGCAATATGCCTGCATATGTTGGCCTCCTGTATCAGATTTACTATGAACGATAGCCTACTTCAGATACAGATGTCAATAGTCTTAAGCCTAGAAAACCGGTATTATCGAGTCACTTGCTGTCATTCGTACATCGGGGAGCAGGTTTACCGGACGGTTTCTATCTGCACAGGTTCCTCAGTTCGTCAATAATAAAGATCATGCCCTCGGTATCCAGGCCACAGTACTTCTCAAGGTCCGCTCTGACCTTTTCTCTGGTTTCTGGTGACACGCCACCATAGGTCACCTGCTGGAAGGTGATGCTGGCAGACACTCCGTCGGCTATGGACATCCCGTCATAACCCTTACCCGTCAAGGCTGGCAGAACGCTCTTCAAGGAAGCACTGCCTTTTTGAAGTGGGTGGTAGTAGTGGAACTGCCGGAAAGGGGTAAGAAGGTCAACGAACCGCGAGCATATTGAGGCTATCCAGCCGTCGTACTGGGGGAAGGCCAGGGCCAGTTCTTTAAGGATGCCTTCTTCAAATCCCTGGTTATAAACGATAACGCTGCCTGATTCAGGCAGCGTTCTTCTTAACTCGGTCAGCAGTGCCAGTCTGGGATCATCCGGGCCGTCGGCCAGGAACGAATAGTGGAATGGCATGGCCCCTGGTCTTTCCACAATATGCAGAGAGTACTGGAACGGAACGTCCTGGTATGGCCGGGTGCCATCAAACATCGGTATTGCCGGCCCGATAGTCTCGAAATCAAAAAAGCAGAGTGGATAGCGTAGAGATGCGAGGAACTGGCCTACCGCCTCAACGTCAACATAAGGCTGACCAGTAGTCACGCAGCTATGTTGTATCTGCTGCTTAGCGTTCAGCTTGTAGGAGCCGGGAATTTCAGAAATGGACAGGATACCGCCAGCGTACATCTCGTAGGCTTTCTTTCCGCCGTAATACAGGGTGAAGATATTGTGCTCCGACAAGCCTTCCCAGCACTCCGTTAACGAACAAGGGTAAGGGTCCCTACAGTGTTTCCCAATCACCACTTCAGGGCATACCGTGGCCGAAATTACGTCCAGCATGTCTTCGACGCGACTATATACACCTCTCTTTACCTCTTCGACTTGATCCGAAATGTCCTGCACAGTGAATAATTCAGCGGGGCTAATTTGAGCGTGTCTAACGTACTGATTGTTTATGTACATGAGATGGCATTTATTGATGCTGAGCTCTGCTCGCTCGCAACAGAATTTCTGGAAGGCCACATCTTCAATATGTAAGTCTTTCACAGTTGTCGAGCTCTTGACCTCGATAATATCCCACGAATCTAGGCCGACTGGATTCAGAATGTCTATTCGAGAATAGATGCCGTTGCCCAGTATGCCTGCCTCAAACAGGGGGTTTCTCCTGACCAATAATTGCCTCGTTTGCCTCACATTATCTATGAAGTTATCGGCAGGTATGCCGATACCACCCGGAAAGAGTGTTTGAGCAAGCTGACCGGCCACTTGCCCCTGGTCAAAGGCATATTGTGTGCCAATATCGGGAGGGGGGATCCTTTCTGGTTGATTAACTTCGATCCAGAGAAGCTTAGGGCACTGCAGACCGGTGATATATTTGGACTTCGTTAATAATCTTGATGGCATTACACCCATTTTACCACAGGAAAATGAACCCTGCCTTGGCAGATTAACAAACAAGGCTTGGCGACAGGCGGATTACGAGTGAGAGTTTGGTCTCTACCCCCTCGCTACTTCTTACATAGGCACGTTGTCACTTGTTCGTTACTGCCCCTCCGTTTCTTGTGCCTGAATTGACCTTGCTTAGCAAGTGTTATAATATGTCGCTAATGAATAACGTGATTAACCATCAGGGCAAATGGCATGTATTATCAAAAGGGTAGCTCGATACAAACTAGG
>CAZMZA010000163.1:0-2883 GCA_964570635.1 uncultured Dehalococcoidales bacterium | reverse complement strand
CTCCCTGACCAAACTGAGTCTACCCTCAGGGGTTGAAATTGATATCAAGTTATAGCTAGGATGCTCAAGATATGATTCAAGGTATTATTGGTAAGAAGCTGGGTATGACCCAGGTATTTAGGGACAACGGGCAAGCCGAGGCAGTAACTGCTATCGAGGCTGGCCCTTGCACGGTGACCCAACTCAAGACCGTGGCTGGGGAAGGCTATAATGCCGCTCAGCTTGCCTTTGGTGAAGCTAAGCGCCTTAACTCACCGGAACGGGGACACCTTAAGGAAACGGGACAGTTTGAGTATCTTCGAGAATTCAGGGTGGAAGATACCGAAGGGCTGGAAGTTGGACAAAAGTTCGATGTTAGTCTGTTCAAGGCAGGCGACCTGGTTGATATTGCCGGGGTGTCAAAGGGTAAGGGCTTTGCTGGCGTGGTGAAGCGTCATGGCTTTGCCGGTGGCCCCAAGACTCACGGACAGTCCGACCGGCACCGCGCACCCGGCTCTATCGGGGCTACTACCTCCCCGGGGCGGGTACTTAAAGGAATGCGGATGGCAGGTCATATGGGCAACGTCCGGGTAACAGTACGAAACCTGGAGGTGCTTGAGGCCGACCCTGCCCGCAACCTGCTGTTAATCAGGGGGGCTGTACCCGGGGCCAGGAACGGACTACTATTAATAAAGAAATCGCGCCAGGGGAAGTAAGAAAGTGCAGGTTCCAGTATTCAACCTTGCCGGGGAAGTGGTCAAACAGATTGAAATAAGTGACCAGGTTTTTGCCGTGCCCTTTAACCAGGCAGTGGTGCACCAGGCACTAGTCCAACAGCGGGCAAATGCCCGTCAGGGCACAGCCGATACCAAGACCCGCAGTGAGGTTTCCGGTACCACCCGAAAGATGTATCGCCAGAAACACACCGGAATGGCCAGGGCTGGCAGCAGAAGGTCACCATTACGCCGGGGTGGCGGTGTCGTCTTCGGACCACACCCCAGAAGCTACCGGCAGTCTATGCCTAAGAAAATGCGCCGACTGGCACTGAGGTGCGTTCTATCGGCCAAGGCCAGGGACGGAGAGCTAAAGGTGCTGGAGGAACTTACCCTTGAGCAGCCCAAGACCAACGAAATGTTACGAATACTGGAAGCGCTGGGGGTCGACTCCTCAGCTCTCCTGGCTACCTCTGAACCGGAGGAAAACGTGGTCAAATCAGCCCGTAACTTGCCTGGAATTAAGACCATACCAGCTAATATACTGAACGTGGTTGACATCCTTTCCTATAACATGTTATTGATGACTGAAGCTGCAGTGCGTAAAGTTGAGCAGTTATGGGGACAAAGTCTGCCCCAGGGAGGGGAAAGTGCACCTGTATGAAGTATTACGCCGTCCACTGCTGACGGAGAGGACGACTACGCTCCAAGCTGAAAACAAGTTCGCCTTTGAAGTGGCTAAAGGAGCTAATAAGCTACAGGTGAAACAGGCTGTAGAGAAAGCCTTTAACGTAAAGGTAAACGCAGTCAACATCATGACGGTACCGGCTAAGAGCCGAAGGGTGGGGAGACGGCAGATATTGACCCAGCCATGGAAAAAGGCAATAGTCACCCTCAGAGCGGGGGACAAGATTACAATCTTTGAAGGAGTCTAGTACTCTATATCAGATGGAGGAGAGTAGGTGGCACTAAAGGCATATCGTCCGACTTCTCCCGGTAGGCGGGGTATGAGCGGACATACCTTCGAAGAGGTGACCAAGAGCAAGCCGGAGAAATCGCTGCTCCTGCCTCTCAAGAAGAAAGCTGGACGTAATAACCAGGGGAGAGTAACGGTACGCCACCGTGGTGGCGGGGCAAAGCGAAGACTGCGCGTCATCGACTTCAAGCGGGACAAATTTGGTGTCCCGGGTCGAGTGGCCGCTATTGAGTATGACCCGAACCGCTCGGCGCGTATTGCTCTCATTTACTACGCCGACGGTGAGAAGCGCTACATCCTGGCTACCACCGAACTGGGTGTCGGGGACACTGTTATGTCAGGTAGCGGGGCTGAGATAAAGCCGGGAAACACCCTCCCCATGAAGCTGATTCCCACCGGTACTCAAATACATAACATCGAGCTGCAAAAGGGGAGGGGCGGACAGCTGGTACGGAGTGCCGGCGCTGCCGCCCAACTCATGGCTAAGGAGGGTGAATATGCCCTGGTTCGCTTACCCTCCGGCGAGGTGCGCCGCATTCGCAGCGAATGCCTGGCGACTATCGGGCAGCTGGGAAACCTTGACCACCAGAATATCAGTCTGGGTAAGGCGGGGCGCAAGCGGTGGTTAGGCCTGAGACCTACAGTCAGAGGTTCAGCAATGACACCGCGCGACCACCCGCACGGCGGCGGCGAGGGCAGGGCACCAATAGGCCTGCCCGGCCCGAAAACACCCTGGGGTAAGCCGGCTCAAGGTTATAGAACCCGTAAACGCAAGCCTTCAGACAGTATGATCGTCAGGCGAAGAGGTAAGTAATGTCAAGGTCAACCAAGAAAGGCCCAGCCATAAATGCTAAACTGCTAAAGAAAGTGGAAGTGCTTAACCGCTCCGGTGACAAGGCAGTCATCAAAACCTGGGCACGGGCATCTACCGTCCTGCCGGAGATGGTAGGCCTTACCATCGGGGTGCATGATGGCAGGAGACACGTTCCTATCTATATCACCGAGAATATGGTAGGACACAAGCTGGGTGAGTTTGCCTTGACTCGAACCTTTAGAGGACACGCTGCCAAAGGGGAAAAAACTACACACTTAAAAAAGAAAAAGTAGGTTTTAGACAGGCACTGAGATGAGAGTAAAAGCAGTAGCTAAAGACACCGGTATATCACCCCGTAAGGCACGGCGCATCGTAGATTTGGTACGAGGCAAGAAGGTGGA
>CAZMZA010000162.1:0-2886 GCA_964570635.1 uncultured Dehalococcoidales bacterium | reverse complement strand
ATGACAATGATGACCATGATGCTGGGAATGATGGGAGGGTTTATCTGATGAAGCAATTCAACACGGCGAGGTTTCTAATCTACGCCTTGTCACAGGCGGTGAGGCACCCGAAGAAGCCGGTAACCTACCTTTACTGCCCGGAATGTAAGGTGAGGCTTCACCCTAATGAGAAAGAGTGTCCGGTCTGCCACAAGAAAGCTGGGAATAGCCCTGAGGTGCGGCAGGAGTCACCGATACCCTGGTGGGGCAGCGTGCTGGTGATTGTCATCGGCATCGCCTGCTGGTGCATAGGAACGTACCTTGAGATAACGGGGCTGGATGAGGCCGGTAGGGCGCTGGTCTACATTCCTCTGGGTTCGCTGTTTGGCATGTCGCTGCCGAGGTGAAGAAATGAGCTTACTGACAAAAGCCATAGCAAGACTCTCACAGCTTGAAATAGACGCTGACAAAGACTGGAAGGCCAAAGAGATTACCAATCTCAGGGCCATAGCCGAGGCCATGGCGCATGGCGACATCGCCTTTCGGGGAACTGGCATCCTTGAGAAGTTAGAAGCCGATGCCGGCAAGGGATACAACTTCCTGAGGAGCCGCGGCCCGGGGCTTAGTCCTGTGTGGCAGGACATCGAGTCGCTCATCCAGTACATGACGGCCGCTGCGAATAGGGCCGTAGGCTTTGACTTGGGCATTCCACTGCCAGCGGTTTCCCAGATAAGCGAGCAGGCGTCGAGCCCTCCCGGAAGGACAGCTGCGCCCACATTATTGGCACCGGAGCCCTCGGTGGGCATGACAACAACGGTTGGCCCTGGAGGCGGCGTAATGGCGACGCCTTCTTTGAGCATTCCGGTCCCTGGTATGGCGATGAGTGAGGTAGCGACCGGGAGAGGCGTGGCTGGTGCCGTGGCTGACGACGGTGGAGCTCAGACCGATGAGACCACTCAGGCAAATAACGCCACCCCGAACGACATGACCTTGCTTCCACCGGCGCCTGCGATAAACGACGCTTACTACTTTGGCCACCCAGCCCTGTGGGACTGGTTGCGCCTCAACATCGGCACTGCTGGGGCTGGCATATGGACCATTGTCTGGGAGTACTGGAATGGCACAGTTTGGGCAGGTCTGGCTGGCGTGAGCGACGGGACAAGCCATTTTGGCAACGCCGGCATAAATGACATTACCTTTACCCGGCCCGGCGATTGGGCAGTAACCGATGTAGGTGGCATAGTCGGCCTGTACTGGATAAGAGCCAGGGTTTCAAGCTACACCTCGATAGTAACTCAGCCGTTGGGGACTCAAGCCTGGATATGGGTTAAACACTAAAGGAGGCTACTGTGGATAGGGAAGAGCGAAATATCAGACAGCTAAAGCGATTGGGGGAACAGTTGCACGTCCCGATACCCGAGGCCATGTGGGAGTTTGAGGTCAGGGACAGGCACGGCAAGCTGCTGCAGATACACAGGCAGAGATGCCACAGCTGGGTAAGGAACGCCTATAATGCCCTGTTTACCCAACTGGCTGGGAAGGATGCCGACAATGCGACTTTCGGAGCAGGTCTGCTCTCATTGAAGGATACGTCCGGTGCCGTGAAATACGGGCCTTACCCGTTTACCTATGGCCAGTACAGCGTAGATGATGCGGCGATGGCGGGTTATCGGGCTGCCGCAGCTAACGACGATAAAGGCATCCTGGTTGGTAGCGGTACCAATCCTGAAAGCTTCGAGGACTATGCGCTGCAGGCGCAGATTCCGAACGGTACAGGAGTGGGGCAGCTGAGCCATATTCAGAGCGAACCTCACGATGTGAGCTACGACACGCCGACGCGAGTCCTGCGCAACCAGTTGGTGCGCTACTTTAATAACAACAGCGGTGGGGACATAGACGTCAATGAGGTTGTTCTGGCCAATTCCATGCAGCAGCCGGGAGCATGGCCCAGATTTATCATGTCTCGCGACAAACTGACGACCACTGTTACGGTTCCAGACACGGGACAGCTCAAGGTGACCTACACCGTTCAGTTGACTTATCCAGCTTAGGAGGAATCGGTTAATGACAAAGATGCCATTACAGATGCAAGAAGAACCTCTGTATGAACAGTTGAGAAGGCTGGGACAAAGGCTGCACATGCCTATCCCGGAGGCCTTCTGGGAAATTGAGGTCTGGGACGGTAACGGCAAAGTCGTCCAGCGGCTGAAGCAGAGGAGCCATAGCTGGGTAAGGAATGCCTACAATATGATGTTCTGCTACCTGGCTGGGAAGGACATTGACCACAGTGCCTTCGGGGCGGGGTACCTCAGTCTTAAGGACACTGGCGGCGCGGTACAGTATGGTTCTGGCCCTGTCTGCCTAGGTCAAGGAGTGTCTGCGGATACTACTTCATGGGGCTACCGTGGCCCAGCCGGCAACGACACATACGGCATCCTGGTGGGAAGCGGCACCAATCCTGAGAGTTTTGACGATTGTGACCTGCAGGCCAAAATCTCAAACGGCACCGGAGTTGGACAACTTACCTATGTAGAATCGGAGTCACATTCTATCACCTGGACGCCTGGTACCTTAACCTTTAAGAACGCGCTTGCCCGCTACTTCAATAACAATTCGGGCGGCAGCATTGATGTAAATGAGGTGGCACTTGCTCTTCGTGGTTATGACCCGGGCAGTAGTGTCCCTAGGAACTACATCACGACCCGTGACAAGCTCGCTTCGACAGTCAGTGTGCCAGATACCGGGCAACTAAAGGTGACCTATACTGTCCAGTTGACTTACCCGGCGTAGGAGGCAATGAAACAATGGCGCAGTATGCTGACATTATTGAGATTATAGCTCCCAGTGAGGCGGTTAGCGTCAGCAGGGTGTACATTACCGTCAAAATCAAAAACATCTATTCCGACA
>CAZMZA010000161.1:0-2942 GCA_964570635.1 uncultured Dehalococcoidales bacterium | reverse complement strand
ATTCTCAGGTCAACGCCGGGGCCTCCGGGGAAAATCCTGGAAGTAAATCCGGCCTTGGAGGAGATTACCGGCTACTCCCGGGATGAGCTACTGGCGATGGATATGGAAGAGCTCTATGTCCATTGTGAAGAGAGGCAGGCCCTGATGGCAGAGTTAACGCTGGCTAAAGGGACGGTAACTCGCGAACTTCACTGGCAGAAGAAGGATGGTGGTGGGATAGTGGTGCTGGACACAGTCATTACCGTGAGAGACGATGGCGGCAAGGTTCTTTACTTCGATTCTATTTTCGAGGATATTACCGAGCGTAAGCAGATGGAACAGCATCTCATCATCACTGACCGGCTGGCTTCGGTTGGTGAACTAGCCTCAGGTATTGCTCATGAGCTAAATAATCCGCTGACCAGTGTTATCGGCTTTTCGCAGCTCCTCCTGGAAAGGGATATCCCTAGCGATATCAGGGAAGATGTCGGAATTATCTCCAGCGAGGCTCGGCGCGCCGCCGGGGTGGTGAAGAACCTGCTCACCTTTGCCCGGAAACACGCTCAGGTAAAAGAGCTGACAAATATAAATGACGTTATTGAGAAGGTTCTGGAACTACGTGCCTACGAGCAGCGGGTAAATAACATTCGGGTCGAGACCCAGTTTGCGGATGATCTCCCCGAAGTCATGGCTGATTATTTCCAGCTGCAGCAGGTCTTCCTCAACATCATTATCAATGCCGAGCATTTTATGATTGAGACGCATAACAAGGGGACGCTGACTATCACTACGGAGAAGGTAGATAGGGTGGTTAAGGCTTCCTTCGCTGATGATGGTCCCGGAATTCCTGAAGAAAGCCTGGGGCACGTTTTTGATCCCTTCTTTACCACTAAAGAGGTAGGGAAAGGTACCGGACTGGGCTTAAGCATCTGTCACGGGATAGTTACGGAACACAGCGGCCAGATATACGCCGCAAACGAATTGGGCAGAGGAGCTATCTTTACTGTTGAGTTACCTATTCTTGAATACCCGGACTGACTAGAAAGGAGAGTCGAAGTGCAGAACTCGGCGGCTGGGACAAAGAGAATCTTGGTAGTTGAAGATGAACCGGCCATTAGCCAGGTTTGTCAGCGGGTTCTTACCAGAGACGGTTTCGATGTTGATACGGCTATAAATGGAGAGGTGGCTCAGGAGATGTTGCGGGAGAAAGATTACACTCTGGTTTTGGTAGATATCAGGATGCCGGTAATGGGCGGTAGGGAGTTCTATCAGATTCTGGAGAGCCAGTACCCCCAGCTTATAAACAGGGTGATAGTCTCTAGCGGAGATGTGATAGGCAGCAGGACCAAGAATTTTCTGGAGAAGAGCGGCCGACCGTTCCTGCCTAAACCATTCACTCCTGATGAGCTGAAGACTATAGTCGGGGAGACTTTGAGACAGGCGGAAAAATGACTGGTAAGAAGGGGACGATACTCATTGTTGATGACGAGCCGAATATCAGGCTCCTGGTGGGTAACCTGTTGGGTGGAGATTACGATGTTCTTGAGGCAAGTAATGGCGTGGAGGCACTATATATTGCTCGCCGTCAGAGCCCGGACCTTATCCTGATGGATATTATGATGCCGAATATGGACGGCTATTCGGCCTGCTATGCTATCAAGAATGATGACTTAACCTCTAAAATACCGGTGGTTATGGTGACGGCAGTGGGCCAGGAGCTTAACCGGATGTTTGCCCAACAGATGGGTGCCGATGGCTATATAACCAAGCCGTTCCAGGCGAAGGATTTACTGGATACCATCGGCAGGCTCTTATAATCTTGTGGGTGAGGTGTAGTCCCCGCTGACTATATGGTGCTCATCCGTATGGTGAAGACCCGACTCAAAATGATTTTGATAGATTAGCTTAAGAGTGTATACTATGTGGGCAGAAGTCATGAATGCCCACATAGAGCAAAAAAATCACGGTTTGAGGTGGCAAAAGACGCTCTGCGGGATATGCCCCGCTGGCTGCTGGGTGGAGGTTGCCTTTAGAGACGGCCGGCTGGTCGATATTAGGCCAGATGATAGCCATGCTCTGGGGATGATCTGCCGGCGCGGTAAGCATGCTCCGGAGATAGTCTATTCCGATAACCGGCTCAAGTACCCCATGAGGCGAGTCGGTGACAAGGGTTCTTTCAACTTCGAACGTATTACCTGGGATGAAGCGTATGACCTTGTTGTGGCTAGCCTCAACAGGATTAAAAGGGAGTCTGGCTCACAGGCGGTGGCTATCTATACCGGACGTGGGGCACAGGAGCTCTCGCTGTGTGATATGTACCAGCCGAAAGGAATAGCGGTATCCTCTGCGTCCAACATTTTGTTCCCTTTTGGTTCGCCCAATACGACCGGTGTCGGTGCCCTGTGTTACGTTTCCCTGCACATGATTGCCCCCCATGTGACTATGGGCAGGATGCAGATAGATATGTTCTCTGATATTGAGAACGCGGAGATGGCTTTGGTCTGGGGTACCAATCCCGCCACCGACTCACCGCCCGCCGATATGCAACGCTTCGAAGAAGCGGCCAGGCGTGGGGCAGATATCGTTGTCATTGACCCCCGCCGCACGGAAACAGCCATCCGGACTAATGCCCAGTGGGTGCCCATCCGCCCCGGCACTGATGGCGCTTTGGCCTTGAGCATGATTGAGGTATTGATAGAAGATGACCTCTACGATGAGGATTTCGCTGACCATTGGTGCCACGGCTTTGAGGAGCTGGCTAGCTACGTCCAGCATTTCCGGCCAGAAGGGGTAGAGGCTATTACCGGCGTACCCGCCGCTACCATACGAGAGCTGGCGCACCGCATTCATGGGGCTAACGGAGTCTCTTTATTAATGTATACCGGCCTTGAATACTCTAATAGTGGGTGTCAATCAGCCCGTGCCGTGCTCACCCTTTTTGCCCTGGCCGGGCAGCTGGATGT
>CAZMZA010000160.1:0-2961 GCA_964570635.1 uncultured Dehalococcoidales bacterium | reverse complement strand
CTCTGTCCCAGGTTTTCCTTCAGGTTTGGTCATCTTGGCTATCACCTCGCGCGCGGTTGTAGGTTTGAAGCCAAGCTCGGTAGTAAGTTGCTCGAAGGTGTAGCCCTGCTGCCAGTAAAACCGTATCTGCTCACCCTCACCTGGAGTAGCCTCCGAGACCACCGGTGCTGGCAACTGAGCTGGAGCAGTCGGTGAAGAGGACGCCTGAGCTTGGGCCTCCTCTCCCAGAACCGCGGGCCTCCCTACTACTTGTTCTACAGCGGCAGTGGATGGAGGAACATCTCGTCCTTGGTTATCGGAGTTAATATTTTCCTGACCGGGCTTCTGCTGATGAGCATGGGACACGTGCCCGCCCAGCGCCGCTTTGCTTTTAAAATCCCTGCCACACACCTTACACTTAAACATATCAGCCTCCTGTCATCTGCTTTAGTAAATACGCTGCCCAAACGCTTGGTAAACAAGAACCAAGCCTGGTCAAATAACGCTCAAGTGCCTTAGTAAATATGCTGCCAAAATGTCTAGTAAATACGCACCCTCTTCTTGAAGATTGAGAGGTTAGAGGGGCTGACCTCTCTTTTTCAAGATCAGGTATCGCTTTCACCCAATATCCACTTAAGGACAGCAATCCTGTCTCCCACATATTCATGGCTGCTACTTAGTCTCCCTCCTGTTTATTTTCCCTCGGGTTACTCAGCACTGGCGGGCCAACCTCTAGCAAACCTGCTGCCCCCACATCCACCTTCAAGGAGAATATGCAACGGCTACCACGCTGCCAAGGTCAACGATACTGGCGATGGGTTGCGTATGTTACAGGAACACCTGGGACATCAGAGCTTTAATACGACTGCTAAATACCGCAAAGTAGCTGGTGAGGAGCATGACGAGTGGTACCGGAAACTATGGAGCAGAGAAACAGATGGTGACGCTACCTCTCAAACCTAGCCGGGGCGGCTTCCTGCGTCCCTTCCGTTTTGGCCCTTTCGTCAGGGATTTTCTTCTGGGTAAAGGTCCCTACAGCTCGGTGAAGATAGGCCCCGAGGTCGGGGCTCCTCAGGCATTCATCTTTCAAAACTACAAGCTGGCTCAGATGAAAGCCACGGCATTGGATCGGGCCACTAGAACCGAAGAGAAGAAGGCAAGACGAGAAAAGCGTACCATCGAGCCTGATAACATCGAGAGGCTGGCCGAGAGGTATCTAGCCCGGATGCCCTATAAGGCCAGCGGCTGCCGATATCATTCCTTCGTCGTCTCTTTTTCAAACCTACAAAGGCTGGGCTGGGTGGAGCCTACGGGAAGAGAGGAGCCCTCGGCCTTTCAGGATAACTACCCGGAAGGCCAACCTCGTAAATATTTCCGTCTCACAAAGGCAGGACGAGAGGCCAGCGATGATGACTGGGCAAATCCCCACCGTGCCCTCTACGGTTAAGGGATGACCAGGTTGACTCTAATGCCGCAGACATTTCTTCTCAGGGTATCACCCGTTCCGGGATCAAGTATTGGAGGTTAAAACATGTCGCTGACGGACGATATTTACCATGAACTATTGGACGGACTGGAAAATAATTTGGTCTGGCAGCAGTTCACGGCCAGGCACAGCGCCAGCAAGGGGCCGCTCTATAACGCCATAGGTAGATTCTTCACCGAGAAAGGACCAGAAATCGTTGCCCTGAATGAGAAAAGAAACTGGGTTCAAAGCGAGTTAGAGCAGGCTGAACTAAAACTGGACTCTTTGGACCGGCAAAAGAAAGAGACAGAGAGTAGTATAGCCTCCCTGGAGGACAGGGAGAATCTCCTAAATGAGAAAGTTGAAAATCTGGAGGCCGAACTTTCGAAAAAGAGTGAACTGGTAAAGCATCTGGAAGGGCTTGAAAAGCTTGGCTTTAATGTCGAGAGACTAAATCTACTACGTGATGCCCTTCGACAGACCGGAGAAAAGCACGGTCTTAATATCAAGGACACCGTGAGCAAATTCTTTGGTTACTTGAAGGACTATGACCTGGTACTCGAAGCCGAGGTACAACTGAAGGGGCTTCAGACACAGATAGAGACAAAGAAGCTTGAAGCTGAAAACTGGCGGGCAAAAGAGGAGACTATAAGGAGAAAGCATGACGACCTGACGGACGCCATTGATACAGTCCATACCCTTGGTAAGCGGGGCATCAAGGCTGGCCAGATAATTGGCTGGCACAAGGTTCTGACCCGGTTTCAGGAGGTAGAACAGTTTGCCGAAAGCCTGGCCCAATACGGTGACATGACCAACTTGCTTAAGGCGAAGAGGGAAGAGGTTGAAAACTACGAGCTGATATTGGCGAAAGCTCAGGGCCAGGTGGAGGCGCTGGAGAAAGAGAAGGTCAAAATCGAAGGAGCAATCGAGGCTATCAAAACAGCCGGGATTGAGGAACTGAAAGTTATGACCGAAGAAGCGAAGAAGCAGCTTGAGACCCTAGCTACTACGGAGATAAATGAAATCCGTGAGCTGGGACAGGAAGTCAGAGCCGAGCTTACCGATGACCTGTCTCGTATTGATACCTTGAATCAAAAGGTCTTTGAAATAGGGCAGGAGTTTGAAAGAAAACGGCAGGAACTGCAGACGTATGAAGGTATAAAGGAAATCCTTGAATCTCACGTCGCCGCATCGGAGAAAGACAATGAGCTTTCTGAACAACCTTAACGACCGGCTCGCGGTAATGGAGCAGGTAGTTCAAAAACTACCCACAGAGCTTGATTCCGTTGTTAAGCGCCTCGACCGGGATAAACTACAGATCATTCTCATTCGTCTTGAGCAGGACTGCGACCGGCTATACGAAAAATGGGCTGCTGCTCATGATATAAAAGGAATCGTGCTTCCCGAGATATTCGATATGGAGACTTTTTCTTTAAGGCCGATAACCGCTGCGGACAGGGACAGGTGGCGGGATGCTTACAAATCAGACCTGAGGGTGTTAATAGGCGGGGGAAAAG
>CAZMZA010000159.1:0-2978 GCA_964570635.1 uncultured Dehalococcoidales bacterium | reverse complement strand
ACCAAAGATAATCAGCCTTGGCTACGGGGTGCCGGATAAGTCGTACACGCAGAGAGAGCTGTACGAGATGATGGGCTACCAGTCATCGCGGACCTGGCGCATCTTCGAGAACAGCGGGATATCGCGGCGCTACCTGTGGACGAATCCGGTGGGCAAGTCCTGGCAGGAACTCACTCAGGAATACGAGAAAGCCGCCGTCGAGCTCTCCCTGAGGGCGGTTTTGGACTGTATGGATGGACGCTCCTTCGACGATATTGGCTGCCTCATCTTCTCTTCCTGCACCGGCTACACCTGCCCGGGGATCAGCCACCACTTGGCACGGGAAATGAATATGCCTGACAACTTGATTCATACCAATCTTCTGGGCATGGGCTGTGAAGCGAGCAGCCCGGCGTTGTCCAGGGCCGTTGACTACTATCTGGTCCACAAAAAGCCGGCACTGGTAGTCTCGGCCGAGCCCTGCTCATGTGCTTATTACCCGGCTCCGGAGAAAGACCTGGAGAATACAGTGACCAACTGCATCTTCGGGGACGCTGCGGCCGCCATGCTGGTTGGCCATGACGATGACCCCCGCCACCCTGAAATCGTCGATACAATAAGCTATTTCAACAAGGACTTCATGGATTACCTGGGGTTCAGATGGGTCGATGGCCGGCTAAAATGCGTACTGCACAAGGACGTCCCCAAAGTATCCGGGGAGATGGTGAAGATGGCCGTTACCCGCCTTTTGAGTAAGCACCGTCTCCTGACGGATGACATAGACCACTGGGCGGTTCACCCCGGGGGACTCCGGGTTCTGGAAGCAATTCAGAGAAGCCTCGGCCTCACTGAGAGCAAGCTGCGCCTATCATACGAGGTGCTGGAGTATATCGGGAATGTGAGCTCCGCGACCGTTGTCATCATGGGCAAGCAGCTGAACCACATTGTGCCGCCGGCCTGGGGCGTCGGGGTCACCATGGGCGCCGGGTTCGAGGTGGGCGTTTGCCTGTTGAGATGGAGATGAGTATGGCGATACTGATTACCGGCGGCACGGGCTTCCTCGGAAAAGCCCTCACAAAAACTTTACTTGAGAAAAGTCAACGGGTTTATTCTCTGTCAAGGCACCCCCCGGCGCCAGCGGAAAACCTGATTCCCCTCAAGGGCGATATCCTGCTGCCTGACCTGGGGCTGGAAAAAGTGCCCGGGGATATCAATACCGTCATCCACTCGGCGGCGCTTCTGAGCTTTAAACCCAGCGACAAAGATAGGCTTTATGCAACGAACTATCGCGGTACCGGGAACGTCATACAGTGGATGAAGAGGCACGGTATAACCAGGCTTTACCATGTCTCCACCGCATACCTTTTCAGCCAGAACCACTATGAGATCAGCAAAAAGATGGCGGAGGTAGTCGTACAGGGACAGGCTGAAATTAAAACCACTATCCTGAGGCCCGGCATCATTATCGGAGACAGCCGCGTCGAGGGACTGCCACCGGTGTCCGGGTTCTACCTCGGCATCAGGGCCTGTGACCAGGCAAAGCGCTGGTTCGAGAAAGGTACGAAACTCCCGCCGCTTACATTCAAAATAAGGATCGCCGGTAACCCCCAGGGCAGGCTGAACCTGATACCGATCGACATCATGGCCGGGAATATCGCCAGGCTGATGGAGCAGGACGTGACGGGGATATATTACCTTACCCATCCAGAGCCGCCGACGCTTAAAGACCTGGAGCAGCCGATATCCCTAGCCACTGGGGCCGACGTCGAGTTTTTACCGAGTTTCATCCCGAACGTCGGCGACCGGCTGGTGGCCAAGCTTACAACTGAACTCTCACCATATCTGCAGGGGCAAGACCTGCCTTCCGATATCAAATGCCGGCGTCTTACCACTGATTTCCTGCGGAGGACAGCGGAAGCCTTCCTCAACAAATCTTGACAGAAACCGGGTGCCGCATTACACTTATCCTATATAACGGGGCAAGCAACCAAGGCTTGTCCCGTTACTTCTTTTTAAGAGGAGGTGACCAATGGTCATGGAGAAAGGCCGGAGCATCCTGGCTGGAGTTGAGGAAAAACTCGGTCTACCTCCTCTTTCCCAGATGGCCGGGGTCATGGAAAAATTCCCTAACGCCACGCATCTTCGCCTGATCAAAGATGTCCTTGCCGCCGCCGAGGCGGTTTCCCGGAATGCCCCGGAGCTTGACAAGGTGGTGGCACTTATCCATGAGATCAACTCTATGCCTATTGAAAAGCTCGAGAAATTGGAGAAGCTGCTGAAGCGCATCGATAAAATAATTAAGACTGCCCCCCAGGACCTGGTAGATTTTCTCACGAGCTTGAAGGAGTGACGCATGGTTAGCCCCGCGGCGCTATTGTTGGTTGGAGTAACAACCGGTATCGGGGGCGCTGTATCTTATGCCGCGTTTGAGTATGCCCAGAAAGCTACCTCTAACGGAAGGAGCCTGGCAATGAGAACAGAATCAGAACGCAAATCAGTCCATGAGAGGATATTCGGCAAAGGGTCAACCCCACCTCTGGAGCGGCTGGGGAGAGGGCAAGCGGTCAACGACCTGATGCCGATGCCGCCGGATAGAGGCTTACCTCTACCGAGATTTTTAAATCTCAAGTGGCCGTGGATTAAGGATTGACACTCCCCGGCAAAAAGTGTAAGCGAGGGTAGTATGTCTGAGCTTTCACCCAAGGAAATTATAAAAACGGTAAGCCCGGCCAAAGTAATTCCGTTTGGGTTAGAGGGCGCAAAGCGGGGCTTCGAGTATATGAAAATACACAGGGGCAGGCAACACCCCTATATGCTGATATTCGGGCCTCTCGGTGGTTTGCTCATACCTGACCAGGAATTAGAACCGAAGGCAAAGCCGCAGACTGAGGGGGCATCCCAGTTTCTGCCGATGTCACCCTCGGAGGGGCCGCCTTTACCGCGAAAAATTGATGTCGGTTGGCCGTGGAAAATACCTGAATAGTTTTCGGCCTTTAAGG
>CAZMZA010000158.1:0-2978 GCA_964570635.1 uncultured Dehalococcoidales bacterium | reverse complement strand
CTACCAACCGAACCCGTAGTTGAACCGCCAGCTCCGGCAGAACCAGAGGGGCCGGTATCCCCTGACATAGCTAAGCTGATTGAGGAGGCTCGACAGCACTACGAAAAGGCCCAGCAGTACCTGAAGGAAGGTGACTGGGCCAGCTACGGAGAAGAGCTGGGGGCTCTAGAAGCAGTGCTGGAGCGGCTTGCGGAACTGACTGCTGAAGAGAAAAGTTAGCCCGCTGGTTTCAACATTCTGGCTGATTAGTATTTCCTTTACCTTGCTTGACCGGAAACCTAAACCCAGCCGCGGAGCTTCATTGCCTCAACTACACGCTGGACAGCCAGCACGTATGCCGCCTGTCGCATGTTTATCTTGTATTCCTGGCTAGTATTCAACACAGAATGATATGCCACGGTCATTTTTTTATCCAATCGCTCACGGACCTCCGCTTCTCCCCAGGTATACATATAGAAATTCTGGACCATCTCGAAGTACGAAACTGTCACACCGCCAGCATTACATAGGAAATCAGGTATAACATGAACGCCATTTTGGAATAGAATATCATCGGCTTCCGGGGTAGTTGGGCCATTGGCCAACTCCGCAACAATCTTGGCTTTGATATTCGGAGCGTTTTCCTTAGTGATGACATTTTCTACAGCTGCCGGGATAAGTATATCCACGTCAAGTTCCAGAAGTTCCTCCCCCGAAATATGTTCTGCATCTGGCAAATTACACACCGAACCGGTTCTGCTTTTACATCCCAAAGCTGCATCCGGTTCAATCCCAACCTCACAGCATACACCACCTTTACTATCACATACAGCCAATATCTTGGAGCCAAAGAGCTCGCTACACAGGCAGGCCGCATGATACCCGGCGTTGCCGTAGCCTTGCACAGCGACTGTAGCTTTGCTTAAGTCAATCCCAAGTGTCTTAGCCGCTTCACGGATAGTATACATGCCACCGCGAGCCGTAGCATCACCCCGTCCAGGAGAACCGCCAATGGGTAACGGCTTGCCGGTAATAACGCCAAATTGTGGTTTCCCTATAGTGGCCGAATACTCATCCATCATCCAGGCCATAATTTGCGGGGTGGTATAAACGTCAGGGGCAGGCACATCTTTTTCGGGCCCAATGAACTGGAACACACCCCGCACGTATGCCCTACTCAAACGTTCTATCTCACCCACGGACATTTCCTTAGGGTTACAAATGACACCGCCTTTTGCTCCTCCCAGGGGTAAGTCGAGCAGGGCGCACTTCCATGTCATCCAGGCAGCCAGTGCTCGAACCGTATCGACTGTTTCATCAGGATGGAACCTGATGCCCCCCTTTGTGATGCCTCTGGCATCGTTGTACTGAACCCTAAATCCCTGGAACAGCTTGACAGAGCCATCATCCATGCGGACTGGTAGCGATACGTGGAGTTCTCGCATCGGGGTCTTGAGCATTGCAGTCACTTCAGGGTCTAGATTCAGAATTTCAGCACACCTGTCTATCTGTTGCTTGACGGTGTCAAATGGATTAATATTCGCCACTTCTTTTATTCCTCCTTATTGTGTCTTGAATAGCTTTTCTCGTCTAATACCGTCTTCGCTGTGAGCAGGCTATCCCACATCGACTAGTTTTTAACCCCTATCCCCTTCTCGGCCAGATACCTCTTTGCCTGAGGGATAGAAATCTCTCCGAAGTGGAAGATAGAAGCGGCCAGGACTGCCGACGCTCCACCAATGGCTACCGCCTCATAAAGATGCTCCAGTTTGCCGGCGCCGCCGGAGGCAATGACCGGTATGGATACCGCCTCGGCAACTGCCCTCGTCATCTCCAAGTCATAGCCGGCTTTTGTCCCATCGGCATCCTTGCTGGTGAGCAGTATCTCGCCGGCACCCAGATCTTCCACGCGTCTGGCCCAGTCCACAATATCCATTCCCGTAGACTGTTCGCCACTCCTGACTACCACTTCAAGCCGTGGAAGACGGCTATCCGGCGGGTTCTTCTTTCCATCAATGGCAACCACAAGTCTCTCTCTGCCAAACTCTCTCACTGCCTCTCTTACGAGTTCAGGGCGCATGACAGCGGCCGTGTTTATCGACACCTTATCTACACCCAATTCAATTAGTGCCCTCATATCCTCGAGGCTGCCAATGCCCCCACCTACAGCGAAGGGAACTGTGACCACACCGCAAACCTTCTCGACCCACTCCAATCTTGTCTTTCTATCCTCAACAGTGGCAAAGATATCAAGGAAGACAAGCTCGTCAGCCCCCTCTTTACAGTACGCCGCCGCTGCTTCGACTGGGTCGCGGGCATCTCTCAGGTTCACGAAGTTGATTCCCTTGACCACCCTTCCCTCTTTCACATCGAGACAGGGTATTATTCTTACCTCTTGCACTTTATAGCTCCTTGAATTTGACTAGCCCGGATACTCCATAACCGTGCTCATGGCCTGGACGGCCCTATCGAACTCTGTGCGGAATGCAAGCAGCTCTCTCAACGACCTGTGTTTCAAACCCCATTGCGCCAAGTACTATAGGCAACCGTTTGCCGTATATAATACTAGACTACTTGAGGAACCCTGTCAACGTTGCCGAGAGGGTAAATAGCGGCCAGTTATCCAGATATATATGGCCACAAATTGCTTGAAATGTGTGACCTCATACAAGCAGGGAGAGAACAGGATTTCCTATGCCAGCACCCTTGACAGCCCCTGTAGTCCAAAAATAGGTGCTCTCACGGGGTGCCCGATGGATTTCCCCCTTATAGAGCCTTCGGTAAGCTCGTAGCCCTCTTCCAAACCTTCAAGGTTCTCATAGCGCCATAAGTGTCCCAGCATCCCAAGCCAGCTTCATTGTGAGGTATCTCTCTTGCATCTATTTAGATTCTGGCATACAATAGCAGGAGATAGATTGGCCAAGTGAGCCGAAGTGGCGGAATGGGTAGACGCGACAGTCTCAAAAACTGTTGGAGGGCAACCTCCGTGTCGGTTCGAG
>CAZMZA010000157.1:0-3068 GCA_964570635.1 uncultured Dehalococcoidales bacterium | reverse complement strand
GCTCAGGCTTTTGTGGATGGTAAAGTCGTCGTAGCCTTTTGAAGGGTAGAAACTGGTTGTGACTTTCTCGATGCGAGCCATGGGTGGGGCCTTGGTCTCAAGCTCATTGAGGAAATGTGCCAGGGATGCCTCGTCGCCCTCTATCTCTATCTCCACGTTCCCTGACGTATTGCGCACCCAACCCTTTAAATTGTGTTGCTGAGCCAGTCGATAGACAAATGGTCTGAAGCCAACTCCCTGTACCACCCCCTGCACACTCACCTTCGCCGATTTCTTAACGCCTATCAACACCTTTACCTCTGCCCCCGCTGAGCCGGCTATGTGGCGATTTTCCAGCCGGTAAGCTGGTAGTCCCGGGGTGGTCGAGTCTCTTTGAGGAGCTCTAACTGCCCTCTTTTCTCAAGATGGTTGTATATCAATACCCAGCCACAATCCCGCTCCGGGCTGAGTTCACATTTGCCGTTTTTACTGCCGCCGCAGGCACCGGTAAGCAATCCCTTGGTGCATCGGATGAACGGGCAAACGCCGCCGGTTACGGCGAGAAGGCAGTCTCCACAACCGGCGCACCTGACTTCCAGTGTGCCGTTTTCCCTTTCTTCAGCACCCATAAAGTGGGTGTTTTGAGCTGGAAAAACAGGCAGTTCAGGGAAGAATTCAGCTATCATCTGGGGTCCAATGCCGCAGGCGAGAGAGAGAACTGCCTCGGCGCCATCTAGTTTGTCATTGAGAGTTGAGCTGATAAGGTGGGAGTCACATTGTTTGGCAAAAGTGCCGGTCTTAAACTCGAAGTTTCTAATTTTCAATTTTCCGGCAAGTTCGAGTAGCTGGGCCAGGGTGTCAGCTTCTCGTATGCCGCGAGGCGGTTGAGTGCAACCATCACACCCCAGTATGAGTATACTGGTGTATGGCGAAATAAAATTCAGAATCTCATCCAGAGGCTTTGGCGTTGTTACTATCATCTGCGCTCCTTTGAGCCGGTGGCGGCTATATTTTGACTGAATTGCTCCAGTTCTCTGGTGAACTGTTCAGGATACCTCGGTGTCACGCTGCAGAAATGCAGTCTATCCTGAAGTCCTATCTGTCCGAGCCTTTCCTTCAATCGGGCTACTGAGTGCTCTGCCTTGCCACTCGCTTTCTCCTGCTTGCAGTCTTCCTCGGAACAGGCGGCAATCAGGACGCCGTCCATCCCTTTCTGTAAGGCTTCGAGAATATGGAAGTTATCTATCCTTGAGGCGCAGGGCAGGTCAATGAATCGCACGTTTGGCAACGGCTTTTCACCATTCAGTTGGGGAAACACCGCCCACTGGCAGCGGAAAACCAGTATCTTGGGTGGTTTCATTTCCTTAGCTGCTCTGGATATAATGGCTGAGATGCGCTCTCTTTCCCAGTTATCCAGGTCCAGAGCTATGGCGGGGCACATCGCCACGCACAAACCGCAGCCCCGGCAGCAGGCAAGGTCAAAGCTGACAGCCCCCGGGCTTTCCAGCCTAGCAGCACCGTAAGGGCAGAAGAAGACGCAGTTGCCGCACATAATGCACTTCTCGGTGTCTACTTTTACCTTCAGGCTGTGCCGCTTGAGGTTTATCACGTCTTCGCCATACTCCATCTGTTGCAGCAGCAGGTTGAGTCCTGTTATCCTGCGTCCGGTAACTGAGCTCCCTTTCTCATAACGGCAGTAGTCCTCATCACAAGCCAGCACGTTGATATGGCTTATACCCATCACAATGGCCTTGAGAAATACTTCCTCCGGGACGCGGCCAATGCAGGGGACGGCAAGCGGGATAAATTTTTTCACCCCGAAAAGCTCTTCTACGCCGGCAAAGTCGGGGGCACTGCCCCGGCACATGATAACCATGGTATCGGCGGCGTGTTCCCGTTTTGCCTTTTCCAGGTATCTCTCTAAAGAAGCCACATCATAATAAAGTGTGTCAATGGCTTTTGCCGGGCAGCTTGAATAGCAAAGACCGCATACTTGGCACTTTTCAATCTCCAGAGTAATCCTGCCGGTTTCAGGGTCTTTCGTTAGTGCCTCATAGGGACATAGTGTGGAGCATATGGAGCAGCTGCTACAGTAGTCCACATTTTGTTTGATGGCGACCACATCCCGGGTAACTGTTTCGCTCAATTTGACCTCGCTTTCTATTTAACAACGGTATCTCAAGCCGGGAAAACCGTTTACATGGTCTCCTCTTCAATTATTTGCCTCATAATATGCGGTATCTTGGTCTCAATCTCTTCAGTACATTGCTCACTGAAGGTGGTATTGTCCTTTATCTCTATGGCATACAACCTGACATAGGTAGGCATCCGGTATCCCAGTTTTTGCCCCAGCGCAAAAGCAGTGGTGATGCCCATCCCATGAGAGGAGGGAAAGAAATCGGTAGAACTCAAATCAGCCAGTTCGAGTTTATAGAGTTCTCCCGGCTTGCCCCTTTCTGTTTTTATCGAATCGATGATGATAGCTCTCTCGTGACCGTCCAGAATTTCAAGAATAGCCATGCCGACTTCGCTCGTCTCCATTACCTCCAGCTCAGGGTTTTCCTCCTTGAACTTACGGGCAACCACGATGCCGACTGCGTCATCGCAGAGAATTGGATTTCCAATGCCTAGGATAAGCGTTTTCATTTGCTACTCTCTGGTTTCCTGGTTTTCGTCTTCCTTAAAGTATTTCAGGAACACGGCGGGAATTTCAGGGCGCTGGGCGTCTATCCAGGACTTCAGACAATCATGGGAGCAAAAGTGATACCGGGAAACTGCCCCCGGGCCTTTCCAGTGAGAGACCACAAACCAGTCTTGAAGTGCCTGGCATAGTGGTTCATCAGGGGATGATTCCACTTCCTTGCCGCAAGAATGACAGGAAAGATGTAATTTCCCACTTTCCAATTTCAGCCTCTTATCTCTAAGATGAACAGGAACTGCAGCTACTGGCGGAGCAGCCGCTACAGGCGCTGCTGCTACCGCGGTCAGCTCCGTCTGAGCTCCTGCAGAATAGAGAGAGCACCCTGTCCGCCGGTTTCCCGCAATTTGGGCAGGTGCTGGTCTCTGCCGATTTGCTCATTGGCCTCATC
>CAZMZA010000156.1:0-3099 GCA_964570635.1 uncultured Dehalococcoidales bacterium | reverse complement strand
TTGTATTGTCATTCTAGTTTGAGGCAGTGAGTGTTGGTATTTTCTGGTTTGGATAACACCCTGCGGGTAATGTTATTACCATGTGCTGAGTGGAAAGTTGGCCAACAACCCCAAGAAGCTGATAGATTTAAGACTAATTTAAGGTAATCATATTACCTAAACTGGGCCAAACGTCACTTTTGCGAAACCAATTGACACCTTCTTTGAGCTGTCGATAAATTCTGCTCCCTCCCCATTTGGGGAGCAGAGCTTTGAGCAAAGATGACCATTCTCCATTCTATCCAGACCGACCTGCAAGAGCGAAGGCCTACTTAGAAGCCAATGAGGTAGGCGTGTTGCAGAATGCGGTTACCAATCTGAGGGACCGCCTGCTCATAAGACTGCTATCTCACCTGGGATGCCGCATTACCGAAGCCTTGGCTATTGGGGTGGAGGACATCGACTTTGCCAACTCCACAGTAAGCATTCTGCATCTAAAAACGCGTCTGAAGCTTTCCTGCCCTCACTGCGGTGTCGGAATCAGCAAGAGCCACTGTTTCTGCCCGAAATGTGGAGTAGAAGTTACCAAGGCGGTAGCTAAGGAGCTTGAGCACCACCGGCAGAGGATACTTCCGGTCGATGGCAAGACATTAGCTATGATTCGAGAATACATTAAGCGAGGCGGTCCAGTTATTCGAGACGGGAAGCAACTCATCTTCGGCATCAACCGTCATCGCGCCTGGCAGATCATCAAAGAATGCGCCGAGAGAGCCGGGTTGCCGAAGCTGGTTAATCCGGAGACAGGGATGGTTCACAATGTCAGCCCGCATCGTTTGAGAGATTTCCTTGCGGTTCATGCGATGAAAGTGAATGACAGCGGCGACGGATTGCGTATGTTACAGGAACACCTGGGCCATCAGAGTTTTAACACGACGGCCAAATACCGAAAGGTATCGGGCAAGGAGCACAAGGAATGGTATCAAAGGCTGTGGCATGAGGGTTTATAATACATGGTATGGCTTAAGGGAGAAAAACAGTGGTTGAGCTGCTGAAACCAGCCAGAGGCGGATTTCTGCGTCCCTTTGGTTGTGGTGAGTTTATCCGGGAGTTTCTTCTGGGTCACGGCCCAAATGGCTCGCCGGTAATAGACCCCAAAATCGGTGCTCCTCAAGCCGATATCTTTTATCACTATAAGAAGGCGCTAATGCGAGCTACAGCAGTGGACCGGGCTACGAGGGCAGAGGAGAAGCGAGCCTGGCGAGAGAAACGTTCTATTGACCCCGCTAACATCGAGGAACTGGCCGAGAGGTATCTGTAGCGAATGCCTTACAAAGCTCAAGGCTGCCGGTTTCATTCCTTTGGCGTCTACTTCGCGACAATTCAGAGGCTAGGCTGGGTGGAACCTACCGGACAGGAAGAGCCGTCTAGTTTCCAGGAGCATTACCCGCCCGGTCCGCCGCGCCGATATTTCCGTCTCACTGACGCTGGCAGAACTGCCTCTGAAACAGCCTGGGCTAATCCCCATCGAGCACTCTACGGCTAGGAGCCGGTCAATCAGACTTAAAGTCAGTAATAATTTTTTTGACTCATAAAATCTACAGAAAATCGGAGGGGAATCTCTTGTTCACCATTCATTCAAGTAATGTTCAGACCTGTTCAAATAGTAGTTCAAATGTTCACCATATCGTTCCGTTTTCTGCCAACAATTGAAGCGAAAATTACAGGCAAAGGAGGCTGAAAATGGAGAGGTTGTCAGCGAAGAAAAAGGTCGCTATAGTCAGGCAGTATCTATCCGGTTTATCCTATGATGAAATCGCCGCCAAAAGTGGTGTCAGCAAAGGGACGGTCGCAAATGTGGTCGCCGACCTGAAAGCAGGGATTTTCCCCGAGGCGGCTGACGTTAGTGAACACATTGAATTACTTCGCGAATTATCCATCGACCTGAAGCGGTCGAAACTAAGCCCCGGGCAGTGTGCTACGGGGCTCCTCCTTCTCACCCGGATCAATGAATGCGGACTTGACCCGGCCGACATCGGCCGCTGGCCGACGATTCTCAAGGCAGTGCGAAACGAGGATGAGGCTCAGGAGTTTGTCCGGCTGGTTTACAGCATTCTAGAAGTCCAACAGAGAATGGGCTTGAGCCTTGAGGCTCTCGACAATAAGGCCCACGAACTGGAGAGAAAAGCAGCCGACCTGGAGCCTATGTCAGACAAATTGAAGGACTGCAAAAAGCAACTTGCCGAACTAACCAGACACCGGGAGGAGCTTGCCAGCGCAGTAGCCGTTCTTGAACAGAAATATGAACTGCTGACTCCTCGAGTCAAGGGCCTGGAAAAGCGTGAACAGACCTTGTCACATCGGATTGTGGATATGGAGCCGAAGGCCCAGAAAGCGGAAACAACCCTCTCTGCTCTGAATGGCGAGATACAAAAGCTTAATGATATTGGACTCTCTCTCAAGGAACTGGCTGAGTTCAACCAGAGGCTACAAGTGATTGCGCAGCATCATGCTATCGAGCCAGCCAAACTCAGGAGCCGGTTACTGCACGAACTAGAGACCCTCGACAAAGTGCTGGCATTAGAAGCATTAATACAGAGCCGACAGCAGGAGCTGGATAAGACGGAGCAAGCTATTACCAGTACCAAAAAGGAGATGGAGGCCACAAAAGTGGCTACTGGCAGCCTCAAGCAGGAGAAAACAAACCTGGAGGCCAGTATCAAGGAAACCAGAGAGCGGGTGGGCCGGGAAATCGCCAAAATTATCCCGGTCGCCCAAGATGCAATCGATAGACTGGGGAAGGAACTGCAGCGCGGAAACGAGGAGGCTCTGGCGGAGGTTCGGCGGCTCAGGGATGAAGCAGTGGAGGTAGGCAGAGAGGTCGGGCGATACGAAGGAATTCTACAAGTTAACGAATGGCTCAATGAGTTACTGTCCCTGGCGCGAGGTGAAGAGAACGTTGAAGGCAAACGGGTCAGGACCATTGCCTTATCGGTAGTGCGGGGTATCGCCGTCTGGTTGAAGCGCCAGGACATCTACTCTCTCTCATTCACATCTCTGTCACTTACCATTGAGAGGCTGATTAGCGAGCTGGAACAATGGGAAGTCTGAAGCCATTTCATG
>CAZMZA010000155.1:361-3119 GCA_964570635.1 uncultured Dehalococcoidales bacterium | reverse complement strand
CCGGTTTAATTACCGGGGCTGAGGCTTTATTTATGAGGGCAGCGATGTTGCCCCGGGTGGAGTTGATACGTCCCAAACAGGCCATCGGCACCAATACCATTGCCGCTATGCAATCGGGGATTATTTTCGGCTATGTTGGACTGATTGAGGGTGTGGTGGCTCGTATTCAGCAGGAGTTGGAGGAAAAAGCCGTGGTGGTGGCGACCGGGGGCTATGCGGAACTTATCGCTGAAGAAACCTCGGTAATTGATGTAGTCAACCCCGACCTGACACTGATCGGACTGAGGCTCATCTACGATATGAACAAAACTCAGTACGGTAAGGAGCGCTGATGATAACTGATAAGACTGTAGTTCTAGGCATAACTGGCAGTATAGCGGCTTATAAGGCAGCCGACATCGCCAGTAAACTGACCCAGGCCGGGGCTAAGGTTGAGGTGGTCATGACTGAGTCGGCCACCAGGTTCATAGCCCCGCTGGCCCTTCGTAGCGTTACCGGACGAGCGGTGATAACCGATATGTTTGATATAGCCAGCCAGCGTCAGGTTGAGCATGTGGCGCTGGCCGGAGCGGCTGATGTGGTGGTTATTGCTCCGGCTACAGCCAATACTATTGCCAAGCTGGCTAACGGTCTTGCCGATGACATGCTGAGCTGCACGGTACTGGCGACAAGGGCACCCGTGGTCGTGGCTCCGGCTATGGAGACTAACATGTTTCAGAACCCGGTAACCCAGGAAAACCTGGCCAAGCTCAAAGCCAGAGGCTTTACTATTGTCGAGCCGGGCTATGGTCATCTCGCCTCGGGTAAAAAAGGCCCGGGACGTCTGGCTAATACCGAGAAAATCCTCGGCACCATTCGGCAGGTGCTGGGTAGAGGCGGTGACCTTTCCGGCAGGCGTATCGTGGTTACCGCCGGCGGCACCCAGGAGCCCATTGACCCTGTTCGCCATATTGGGAATCGTTCTTCGGGTAAAATGGGCTATGCTGTGGCTGAGGCCGCTAGAGACCGGGGAGCCTCGGTGTCGTTAATTACCGCTCCCACCTCTCTCCCCCAGCCGGTAGGCATAGAGGTTGTCCCCGTCAGCACCGCGGCTGAAATGAGAGAGGCAGTGACCAAAGCGGTAGCCCGGGCTGATGCTCTGGTTATGGCGGCGGCGGTAGCCGATTATCAGCCGAAGAGTGTCGCTAAAGCGAAAATCAAGAAAGGAACGGCCGGCCTTACCCTGGAGCTGGTGAGAACCCCGGACATTCTGGCCGAGGTGAAGGGTGATTTTCTCAAAGTTGGCTTTGCTGCCGAAAGTGAGGATATGGTAGCCAATGCCCGAGGGAAGCTGGAGAGGAAGCAGCTGGACCTCATTGTGGCTAACGATATTACCGACTCAAGTAGCGGCTTCGATGTTGATACCAATAAGGTAACCCTCATTGCCCGTGACGGCAGCGTAGAAAGCCTTCCCCTGCTGACCAAAAGAGAGGTAGCTGACAAAATACTGGACAGGGTGGCGGGGCTTTTAGGCAAGAAACCTGACAGAGGCAAGAGGCTGGGGCAGCGTATAGTAAGGAAAGGGAGTTAAGATAAGAGGGGGCTTCGCCCCCTCTCGAAACCCCTCCCCTCTCCTTCTCAAGGAGAGGGGAATAAAGGGGGTGAGGTTACCAAGTAATTCCTGGAAAGGTAAGCATGGCAGAAGCACCGAACATTGAATATGATATGCCCAAGGCCTATGAGCCGGGTAAGGTTGAGACCAAGTGGTACAAGTTCTGGCTGGAGAAGGGCTACTTTACGCCTGAGATAGACCCTGAGAAGAAACCGTTCGTCATCATCATGCCTCCGCCCAATGTCACCGGTGAACTTCACGTCGGGCATGCCCTGACGGCAACCTTGGAGGACATCATGGTCCGCTGGCACCGGATGAAGGGCGGGCCTGCCCTGTGGCTGCCCGGTGTTGACCATGCCGGTATTGCCGCCCAGGTGGTTGTGGAGCAACTGCTGGCGGGGGAAGGACTGGACCGCCACCAGCTGGGCAGAGAGAAGTTCCTGGAGAGAATGAAGCAGTGGGCGGAGAAGTGCCGGGAAACTATCGCCCGGCAGCATCAAAGGCTGGGCGCTTCCTGTGACTGGACGCGGGAGCGTTTTACCCTGGAAGAGGGACCAAGTCGGGCGGTACGCACTGCCTTCTTCCGCCTTTATAACAAGGGGTTAATCTACCGGGGAGAACGGATTATCAACTGGTGCCCCCGCTGTTCTACTGCCCTCTCCGACCTCGAGGTCAACCACAAGGAGCTACAGGGGAACCTTTATTATGTCCGCTACCCTCTGGCTGATAGCGCCAGCGAGTTCATCACCGTAGCCACTACCCGACCTGAGACCATACTCGGTGATACCGCCGTTGCCGTAAACCCCGGCGATGAGCGTTTCAAGGGCATGATAGGCAAAAAGATTATTCTCCCCGCAGTGAAGCGGGTAATCCCTGTCGTGGCTGATGAGGCGGTTGATATTGAGTTTGGCACCGGGGCGGTCAAAATCACCCCGGCCCATGACCCGGTGGACTTTGAAGTGGCTCAGCGGCGCGGACTATCTCTGGTAAACATACTGAACCCGGACGCTACCATGAACGAGAACGCCGGCCCCTATAACGGGCTTGACCGTTTTGCTTGCCGCAAGGCTATCCTGTCTGATTTGGAAAAGGAGGGGCTTCTGGAAAAGATTGAGCCCTATACCCACGCCGTGGGACACTGTGACCGCTGCCAGACGGTTATCGAGC
>CAZMZA010000155.1:0-351 GCA_964570635.1 uncultured Dehalococcoidales bacterium | reverse complement strand
CCCAGCCGGCTATCAGGGCTATCCTGGACAAGCGGATTACCATTATCCCCGACCGTTTTACCAAGGTCTATCTCAACTGGATGGAGAATATTCGCGACTGGTGTATCAGTCGCCAGCTGTGGTGGGGGCACCGGATTCCGGTGTGGTATTGTCGGGACTGTGGCGAGCAGACTGTCTCTATTGAGGATGCCAGGTCCTGCCAGCATTGCGGTTCGGCTAACATAGAGCAGGACCCGGACGTTCTGGATACCTGGTTCAGCTCAGCACTGTGGACTCACTCTACCCTGGGCTGGCCCGATGATACCGAAGACCTGCGCTACTTCTACCCGACCACGGTAATGGAGACCGGCT
>CAZMZA010000154.1:0-3138 GCA_964570635.1 uncultured Dehalococcoidales bacterium | reverse complement strand
AGGTTGGTGAGAGGCACCTCAGCCGTAGGCACGAACCAGAAGTCGTCCTCCTCATCGTGGTAGAGATTATCGGCAAACTTGGGCAGGTTGCCCGAGCCTACCATACACTCCCGTTTGACCATAAAGGGGGGGTATACTTCCTGGTAGCCATGCCTGGTGGTATGCAGGTCCAGCATGAAGGAGATGAGGGCTCTCTGCAGGCGGGCACCCAGGCCCTTGAGCACATAGAAACGGCTGCCCGACAGCTTCACTCCCCGCTCAAAATCAATGATGCCCAGGGACTCCCCCAGCTTCCAGTGGGGGGCCGGCTCGAAATCAAACTTCCTGGGCTCACCCCAGGAACGCACCAAGACGTCACCCTTTTCGTCCCTGCCCACGGGCACCGCTGGCTGGGGAATGTTGGGCATCTGCAGCAGAAGCCCCTCCAGTCGCTGCTCCAGAGCTTTGACCTCGTCCTCCAGTGCTTTTATCCTGACACGCAAGTCGCGTCCCTCAGCTTTGACCTGCCTCTTCTCCCGGGACGCCTCTTTTCGAACGTGCCTCAGGCCTTCCAGCTCGGCAATCTTCTGGCGCCAGTTAAGGTCAAGCTCCAGAATCTCGTCCAGCGGGGCGGTATCCTGGCGATTGGCTACTGCCTGCCGCACCAGATCCATGTTCTCCCGGATAAGTTTAAGGTCAAGCATGTCTCTTCCTTATGAGATTATATATTAACCCTATCCCCTTTATCCCCTTCCCCTTAACAAGGGGAAGGGGAGTTGGTTTATAAGAGAGGCCTCGCCTCTCTTTGACTCTCCCTCAGTATTTCTCTCCTTCAAAGCGAGAAGTAAGAGAGGCTTCGCCTCTCCTCATGGTTTCTCCCTGAGCTGAGGGAAGAGGATGACATTACGAATTGACTGCTGATTGGTGAGCAGCATCACCAGGCGGTCGATACCGACGCCCAGCCCGCCGGTTGGAGGCATACCATACTCCAGTGCCAGCAGGAAGTCTTCGTCAATGGCTTCCGCTACCTCGTCTTCTGCCCTGCGTTCCTTTTGTTGTTCCAGAAAGCGTTTCCTCTGCTCCAGGGGGTCGTTTAGCTCGGTGAAAGCATTGGCGATTTCCATACCTCCGGCAAAGGCTTCAAAACGCTCCACCACACGGTCGCTGTCGGGCTTCGCCTTGGCCAACGGCGACATTGATACCGGGTAGTCCAGAATGAAGGTGGGCTGCATTATATTTGGCTCGACAAAGGTAGAAATAAGCTCATCTACCAGCCGGGCCCAGTTCTTCTGGGGGTCAACCTCCAGCTCCAGCTCCCGCATCCTAGCCCTCAGCGAAGCGGCAGTAGGATGTTGCACAAAATCAATGCCGCTGTATTCCATAACCGCCTGGCGCAGTTCCAACCTCGGCCAGGGCGGCTTGAACTCGATAATGGTATCACCAAACTCAGCCTCGTCGGTACCCAAGACCTGGCGGGCAACTTCAGATACCATCTCCTCCAGCATGCTCATGACATCGTTGTAGTCGGCATAGGCTTCGTAGCTTTCCAGCATGGTGAACTCGGGATTGTGCCTGGTGGAGATGCCTTCGTTGCGGAAGATGCGACCCAGCTCATAAACCCGGTCAAAACCGCCAACAATTAACCGCTTGAGGTGCAGTTCAGGGGCAATACGCAGATAGAAGTCCTGGTCAAGGCTATGGTGGTGAGTAACGAAGGGGCGGGCAAGAGCACCCCCGGCCGACGGCTGGAGTACCGGCGTTTCTACCTCTATGAACCCCCGCTGGTCAAGGAACTGACGTACGGCGGTAATAATGCGGCTGCGTGCCCCGAAGATTTCTTTAACCTCGGTGTTGGCGATAAGGTCCAGGTAGCGCTGGCGGTGCCGCTTGTCTATATCGGTAAGCCCGTGCCATTTTTCAGGCAAGGGCTGGAGCGACTTGGCCAGCAGGGTGAAACTAGCTACCTCGACGGTGGGCTCTCCGCTCCTTGTCCGCAGAAGCTTGCCGCTCGCCCCGATAATATCGCCGATATCTATATCGTTAAACAGCTCAAGGTTCTCCTCGCCAAGGCGGTCTTTATAAAAGCACAGCTGTATTTTCCCTGAGCCGTCACGCAGGTCAAGGAACGAGATTTTCCCCATGGAACGCCTGGCCGTAATGCGCCCGGCAACATTGACTTCCCCGGCTTTGGCCTTGCCCGAGGCTTCCCGCCGCTCAAGCAGGGCTACCGCCTCTTGCGTTGTGTGGCTCCGGTGATAGCGGTGGGGATAGGCATTGACTCCCCGACTGCGAATCCGGTCGAGCTTCTGCCGTCGCTCATGGGTTATGCGCTCTAACCTGGTTGTCATCTACCCTCTGCGTCCATACAAGATAGCAAAAAGACTGAGAGCTTCCGGACCCCCAGCCGTACCACAAAAGCTAGTCCATTATATGTTTTCCCAAACCTATAGTAAAGCGATTTGCTGGGGTGCCGTCTCCTGCATCTGTGCTCTCAGACTATCCAGCCACGCCGCCGACCTGATCTCCCGTTCCAGCAGGTGCCTGAGATAACGCCTTATTACCTCCTCCAGCTCGCGGGATAATTCTGGACTTACCCGCTGCTGTCTGACCGCATCATAGTCGCTGCCCTGCAAAAGTCGCAGTGCTCTCAGGGCATCGGGCGACACGGGGTAAGCCAGAGGCTGGCTCTGGCTGCAACTGCGGCACAGCACACCGCCAGCACCGGGAGAGAACGAACCGGCGAGAGATGGCAGGGGTGAGCCGCACGAGACGCACCCCTGAAGCTGAGGCCGGTAGCCGACCTCATTCAAGAGGTGCATCTCAAAATAGCGCAAAACCACCCCGCTATCATCGGCACGGCATAATTGATGCATCGTCTCCAGGAGTAGCTGGAACAGGGGGTAGTTCTCGATGTCGTCGGCAGTAAACTGGTCAACCAACTCCGTGGCATAAAGCGCACAGGCGGTGAGCCACAGGTCGCTCTTCAGCCGGAGGAAGCTGTTTATCGTCTGACTCCCGGTTACGGTATCCAGGTTCCGTCCCCGGGCCAGCGAAACCAGGCTGTGGGTGAGGAGTTCCAGGTGTCCCGCCATCTTGCTCCTGGGGCGTCTCACCCCTTTGGCTACCGCCTGAATCTTGCCCAGGTGGGGGGTGTAGAGG
>CAZMZA010000153.1:0-3226 GCA_964570635.1 uncultured Dehalococcoidales bacterium | reverse complement strand
ACACATGGCCCTGGTGGTCAGCCCCCCAGATATTAATCACCCGGTCGAACTTGCGCTCCAGGAACTTGTTATAGTGGTAGGCAATATCGGCGGCGAAATAGGTGGGTGAGCCATCGCCACGCACCACTACATTGTCTTTATCCTCACCCAGGGCAGTGGATATAAACCAGGTAGCCCCTTCCTTCTCCGCCAGATGACCCTCCTTGCGTAACAGGGACATGGCTTTCTCGTACTGCCCGTTACCATAAAGGCTCTGCTCACTGAACCAGACATCGAAGGTCACCCCTAATAGCTCAAGATCGCTCTTAATCTGTTCTATCAGCTTGTCCAGACCGAGCCGCCCCAGCTGCGCCACTGCCTCCGACTCCGGCAGGGTAAGAAATCTATCCCCCTGCTCGGCAACAATCTCCTTGGCCAAGTCAATCATATAGTCGCCAAAGTATCCCTCGGAAGGCATCTCCGCCTCGGTGCCCAGACACTGTTGATAGCGAGCATAGAGTGAACGGTAGAAGGCATCTATCTGGCTACCGGCATCATTGAGATAGTACTCTTTCTCCACCTTATAGCCGGCAGCTGTCAGGACATTAGCCAAAGTGCTGCCCAGGATGGCACCACGACCGTGCCCGACATGAAGCGGACCGGTGGGGTTGACGCTGACAAACTCAAGCTGTACCCGACTTCCCTGACCCAGGTCGATATTGCCATAGGCATCGCCAGCCTGCAGGATTGAAGCTACCTGCTCCGTCAACCAATCGGCCCTTAATGTGAAGTTGATGAACCCCGGTGGTGCCACCTCAACACTACCAACCTCAGGACCGGGAACGATAAGCCCCACCATATCCCTGGCAATATCTACCGGGTTGACCCCAACGGCCCGGGCTAACTTCAGGGGCAAACTCGACGCATAGTCCCCGTGCTCCGGGTTCTGGGGACGCTCTACGGCGACCTCAGGCAAAGCAACCGAAGGCAGCTTACCCGATTCCTGCGCCGCCTGCGCCGCCTGCGCCAGTAACTCCGTAAGCCTCTGCTTGACCGTGGTTACACCATTCACCTGTCCACCCCTGAAACCAAGCTCCAGAACACACCTAATATAGCACGAATGTCACCAATGCTCAAACGGCAAAGGCTTACCTACCAGGGGGTGTCTAAGAGGGGGTGAGGATAAAAAATTCTTTCTTTTAAGCCGAAATTCCAGTAGAATAGGCCTTGGTTATGCAAGAAGGTTCAACTCCCATCCGCCAGCAATACCTCAGAATCAAGCGCCACTATCCCGACGCTATTGTCCTCTTCCGCCTCGGAGATTTCTACGAGACCTTTGATGCGGACGCCAAGCTTGCCTCCAAAGAGCTGGAGATTGTACTCACCTGCAGGGAGATGGGCAAGGGGCACCGGGTACCACTGGCGGGTATTCCCTATCACGCCCTGGATAACTACCTGGCCAGGCTGATAAACCGCGGCTACAAGGTGGCTATCTGCGAGCAGGTGACCAAGCCGGGTGAGACCAAAGGTCTGGTCGAGCGTGAGGTCGTTCGGCTGGTAACCCCAGGCACGATAGTCGAGCCTAGCCTCCTCGACAGTAAGAAGAACAACTATCTAGCCAGCCTGGTCCTGGGTGATGAGGCGGGAATAGCCTACGTGGATATAACCACCAGCGAGTTCGCTACCACCCAGGCCCCACTTGAGCGAGCCATCGCCGAGCTGGAACGGCTCAGCCCCTCGGAGATTATTACTGCGGAAGGTTCGGACATATCCGGTTTTAACCTAACGGCTCCGGTAACCCGCCTTGAGGACTACTGGTTCGAGACGGAGATAGCCCGCGGGACACTGCTGGACCATTTTGCCGTGGCCACTCTCGACGGCTACGGCTGTGCTCACCTGCCCCTGGCGGTAAGAGCCGCCGGTGCTATCATTTACTACCTTCAGCAAACACAGAAAGGGGCGCTGGAACAACTGAAGCGCCTTTCCACCTACTCGACCGACTCCTTTATGGCGCTCGACGAACAGACCAAGAATAACCTGGAGCTTTTCCGCAGCAGCCGCGGCACGGCCAGTGGCTCACTGCTGCCGGTTATTGACCTGACCAAAACAGCTATGGGGGGCAGGATGCTGAAGCGGTGGCTGGGACAGCCCCTCCTCGACAGAAGTGAACTGGTCAAGCGACAGGATGCCATCAGCTGGTTTCACGATAAAACGCTGGCGCGCAACCAGACCGCCCCCCTACTGGGCGAGGTAGCTGACCTTGAGCGACTGATTAACCGGGTAAGGGGTGAAATTGCTACCCCCGGTGAGCTGGTCACCCTGCGGCGCAGCCTGGAGGTGATACCCAGGCTGGGAGAGGTCGTGAGGGGCGACAGTCGGATTGGGTGGCTTAAGGACGAGCTGAAGCCACGCCAGGATGTGGTTGATTTGATTACCGAGACCATAGAGGAGCCGCCGGGCACTCTGGATGAGGGCGGTGTGGTGAAGGCGGGTGTCTCCGAGGAACTGGACAAACTGCGCCTGACATCCCAGAACAGCAAGCAGTACCTGGCCACTCTGGAACGGCGAGAGCGAGAGAGAACCGGAATCAAATCGCTGAAGGTGAGCTATAACAAGGTCTTTGGCTACTACATTGAGGTGTCCAAGCCCAACCTGTCTCAGGTACCGCCAGACTACATCAGGAAGCAGACGCTGGTCAATGGTGAGCGTTTCTTTACCCCGGAGCTGAAGGAATACGAGTCGCTGATTCTGAATGTTGCGGACAGGATTGGCGAGCTTGAGGCGGATATCTTCCGCCGGGTGTGCCGCCAGGTAGCTACGGTCAGCGAGCTGATACTAGCTGTGGCTAATGCTCTGGCCCAAACAGATGTTTTCTCCAGCCTGGCCGAGGTGGCGGTACGCTACAACTACGTGCGCCCCGAGCTCACCGACGATAACCGTATAACTATCAGCCAGGGCCGCCACCCGGTGGTGGAAAGGAGTCTGGTTGACGAGAGCTTTGTCCCCAACGATACGGAGCTCTCCAATGATGATGCCCAGCTTATTGTGCTCACCGGCCCCAATATGTCGGGCAAGTCAACCTACCTGCGGCAGATAGCCCTGATTGTGCTTATGGCACAGATTGGCAGCTTTGTGCCCGCTGCCTCAGCCACCATCGGTCTGGTTGACCGCATCTTTACCAGAATCGGCGCCAGAGAAGACCTTACGGCCGGTCAGTCCACCGTCATGGTGGAGATGGTGGAGACGG
>CAZMZA010000152.1:0-3283 GCA_964570635.1 uncultured Dehalococcoidales bacterium | reverse complement strand
TTGCTGCCGGAGCCGGGCTCAAGGTAGCCAAGCATGGCAACCGTGCCATGAGCAGCCAGTGCGGCAGTGCTGACGTATTGGACGCCTTAGGCGTCAAGATTAGTCTTGATGCCGAGCAGGTGCAAAGGTGCCTACAGGAGGTGGGAATATGTTTCATGTTCGCCCCAACATTCCATCCAGCCATGAAATATGCGGCGGCTCTCCGGCGTGAGATTGGGATTCGCACTGTGTTTAATATTCTCGGTCCACTAACTAATCCCGCTGGCGCCAAGGCTCAAGTACTGGGTGTAGCCGATGAGTCGCTGGTAGAGAAGCTAGCACTGGTACTTAAAAGTCTTGGTGGCCATCATGCTCTGGTAGTTCACGGTGAGGACGGCTTAGACGAAATCACCGTCACCGACAGAACCCAAGTCTATGAACTAAGAGACGGTAATGTCAGCAGTTATTTCATTACACCTGAGGATTTCGGGCTATCTAGAGCTAGGTCAGATAGCCTCAAAGGTGGCACTGTTGATGAAAATACTGCCTTCTTACGTAGCATCCTAGCTGGTACCGCCGGACCTCAGCGAGATGTGGTATTGATGAACGCGGCTGCGGCTCTAGTGGCTGGTGATCGGGCACAATCACTTCAGCAGGGCATAGATTTGGCTCGAGAAGCTATAGACAGTGGACATGCCTTAGCCAAACTAGAAAAGCTAATCGGGTTTAGCCAAAGCCTGAACTAGGTAATATGGAATGATTCTAGAGAAAATAATGGCCGATAATCTGGCGGAACTTGAAACTAAAAAACGTAGCTTCCCTCTGGCAGAACTCCGCAGGGTAGCATTAGCCCAATCTATACCTCTCGATTTCGCTTCGGCTCTGCGTGGCGACCGTATTCAGCTCATTGCTGAAGTCAAAAAAGCATCACCGTCTAAGGGCACTATTTGTCCTGATTTCAACCCGGTGGAGATAGCCCAGACCTACGCCAGTAATGGCGCCTCCGCCATCTCAGTATTAACTGAGCCCAGATATTTCCAGGGTAGCCTTAACCACCTAAAAGATATCAGAAACGCAATGGGAAGTAGGAGATTACCTCTGCTCAGAAAGGACTTTATCTGCGACCCTTACCAGGTCTATGAATCCCGAGTTCATGGCGCTGATGGCTTGCTCCTCATCACGGCTATCTTGACGCCCGAGAAGCTAGAGGAGCTACTCAGGCTAAGCCATCAATTGAACATGAGCTGTCTGGTGGAGGTACATGATGAAGCTGAGGTTGAAATTGCGCTGGGGAGCGGAGCTAGGCTCATCGGCATCAATAACCGGGAACTCAGCACCTTTACCGTGGACATTAGTACCACCGAGCGTCTACGGCCACTTATCCCGCCAGACCGAATAGTGGTCAGCGAAAGTGGCATAAAGGACCGCAGCGATATGGAAAAGCTGAGACAATGGGGCGTTGATGCCGTTCTCATTGGTGAATCTCTAATATCGGCACCCAACATCGCGGCTAAAATGAAGGAGCTATTGTGACCAAGGTAAAGATTTGTGGGCTATCTGAGATAGAGCATGCTATGGTGGCTGGCAAAGCTGGTGCCGATTTCTTAGGGCTGGTCTTCGCCCCCAGTCGCCGTCAGGTGTCGCCCCAAAAGGCGTTGCCAATAGTCGAAGCGGTCCATGGTCTAAGACCTCGTCCAGCTATAGTTGGTGTTTTCGTGAATTCATCGGCTCAGGAAATCAACCGCACTGCCGACTACTGCCGATTAGATTGGGTGCAGCTCAGTGGCGATGAGACCTGGAGCTGCTGCCAAGACATTGAGCGACCAGTTATCAAGGTCATTCACGTACTACCCGGCAGGACAACCCGAGAAATCTTGGCTGATATGGAGAGACACTACCAGCTATCAGCAACCCGTAGCCTAATTTGCCTCCTGGATTCAAAAGTCAGGGATGCTTACGGCGGGACGGGGCAAGCCTTTGATTGGCAATTAGCCGAGGAGGTATCGGCTAGGTTCCCGGTGATTATCGCTGGGGGACTCACTGCTAAAAATGTCGGTCAACTAATCAAGCAGGTCCGGCCTTGGGGAGTCGATATCTCCTCTGGCTTAGAGACCAGCGGTCAAAAAGACGCCCTTAAAATCAGAGCCTTCGTCAAGGCCGTGAGGAGTGCAGACAAGGACGTCAACCCTCATAACATGTTGGACAGAAGGAGGTAGGTCGTGCTGCCTGATAATAGAGGCTACTTTGGTACCTATGGTGGGCGGTTTGTCCCTGAGACCCTAGTGCCAGCCCTGGATAAGCTGGCAGCGGCCTATAACCAGGCAAAGGCGGATGCCGCCTTCTGGGCTCAGTTTGATTCGCTATCCCAAGATTATTCTGGACGACCCACACCGCTTTACTTTGCCGAACGGCTGACTGAGCACTGCAAGGGAGCCCAGATATTCCTCAAGAGAGAGGACTTAGCTCATACGGGAGCCCATAAGATAAATAATGCCCTGGGGCAGGGTCTTCTTGCCCAAAGAATGGGAAAGCGCCGGGTTATCGCCGAGACCGGAGCCGGCCAGCACGGAGTAGCTACGGCTGCCGTATGCGCCATGCTCGGGCTGGAGTGCGTCATCTACATGGGTGAGGAGGATATGCACCGCCAGTCGCTCAACGTCTTTCGAATGAGGTTGCTGGGGGCAGAAGTAAGGTCAGTTTCTGCCGGCAGTAGAACCCTGAAGGATGCTGTGAGTGAAGCACTAAGGGATTGGGTAACCAATGTTGGTCATACCCATTATCTTCTCGGTTCATCAGTAGGTCCCCATCCCTATCCATTGATGGTGCGCGATTTCCAATCGGTTATAGGGAAAGAAACCAGGCAGCAGATTCTGGCTAAATGCAATCGTCTGCCCGACTATATAATTGCCTGCGTAGGTGGTGGCAGTAATGCCATTGGTATCTTCCATCCTTTTGTGGATGATGAAGAGGTAAACCTTATAGGAGTTGAGGCTGCGGGGAGGGGGCTTAACACTGAGGAACACGCTGCTTCGTTAGTTGCCGGCAGGGTAGGTGTGCTCCACGGGGCAAAATCCTATGTTCTACAAGATGATGCCGGTCAGATTCGAGAGACGCATAGTATCTCCGCTGGGCTGGACTACCCCGGGGTTGGTCCTGAACACAGCTACCTTAAAGACACCGGGCGTGCCAGCTATGTCGCGGTGAGCGATGAGGAGGCACTAGCTGGATTTCAGCTGCTGTGCCAGACCGAGGGCATTACTCCGGCCCTTGAACCGGCTCACGCTATATTCTATGCTGCTAAGAT
>CAZMZA010000151.1:0-3286 GCA_964570635.1 uncultured Dehalococcoidales bacterium | reverse complement strand
CTACCTAAGAGATAGATTACGAACTCACCAGTAGATTTCCCATCGGGGTCGCATCTTCATTACTTTGTTGACAAATTCCTCGTAGTTTAGCTCAAAAAACGGCTCTAGCTCAGGTTGCGGTTTAACTGCCACAACTTGATCGTCTTTTATCCATATCTCCTGAAAGAGACTGCGGGCCAGCTTGTTTCTCTGCTCGCCGGAGGCTGCCCTCCACGCTTGACCAATGTTGGCCAGAAACTCAGCCAATTTGTCTAAATTCGACAAGCGTGTTTTAGGTGCCAACGCGACTATTTCCTTTTGGATCACTTCTTTCTCCCGCTGGTAGTCCTCCTCGCTTATGTCGCCCCATTTGTAAAGCTTCTTTGCCCTGTCCAACTGAGTTTCCCACCTCCCTCGCTCCTCATCCGTATTGTCATAGGCTGCTTCCAACTTACTGTGAGCCTCTAGGATCCTCTTCTGATAGTCCTCTGGGATATGAAAAGTGTCGAGGTATTCCTCTATTTGTTTCTCATATACATCAACTGCTGCTGATCTCTGCCCGCAATCCCACCCTTTCGCACGGTTGTAGCACCCAAGCCTTGCTTGCCCCTTCTTCGTGCAGGCTATGTGGATTCTGCCCTTACAATACCAGCAATGAGTTATGCCACTCATGGCGCAAATCTTCCTCTCTCTACGACATCGCCCGTGAGTTGACGTGGCATTGCGCCGCCGCATTTCCTGTGCCTCATTCCAAAGGTGCTCGCTTACAAAGGCTTCATGTTTCGCCTTCACCCATTTCCCGTTTCCATTCCCTTCCGGCAGGTAGCCCAGATAGAACCTGTTAGTAAGGATCCCCCTGACCGTATCCTTTGCAAACAGGCTGCGTCTTTGATTCCCTGCGGTGCGATAGCCCTCCGAATTTAGCAGCTGTGCTATTCTTCTGTCACTTTCACCCTGCGCAGCAAACTCGAAGGCCATGACTAGCCCGGGGTAGGTATTCGGGTCCGGCACCGGTACACCATCCTCCCCCTTCATTGCGCCGAACGGCAATAAACCACAATACAGCCCCTGTGCCTTCCTTTCTGCCCATCCTTTCTTTGTTTCCTGGCTAAGGTTATCTGAGTAATATTGGGCAAAAGCCCCCAGAAGGGCCAAGTGCACCTTGCCCGAAGGCGTGGTGAAGTCCATCTGTTCGTTGATGGACACAAAGGCAACTCCTCCCTTCAGGAGCTTATCAAAGTATTCCAGGGTGATCCGAAGATTCCTGGAGAAACGATCCAACTTGTGCACTACCAACACGTCGAATTTTCCCGCCAGCGCATCTGCAATCATTTCCTTAAATACCGGGCGTTTGTTCATATCCTCAGTCCTAGCAGATTTGCCCTCCTCAAGGTATTCGTGTTTAGGTAGCCATCCTCTTCCCTGACAGAGTGCCTGAAATGCCCTCCTCTGAGCGTCTATACTATATCCCTCAGTCTGCTCCTCAGTGCTGACCCTTGCGTATAATGCTGCTCTCATTCCTTGACTCTCCTAGCCAGTTTCTTCTCCCTCTCGATCTTCTCCGCTATCGCCTCTTCAAGCCACCGCCCCAACGTCTTGTTCTGAATAACGGCGGCAACCTTACCCTTACGGAGAATGCTGAGTCTTATCTTGATGCTGTGGGCTACTCTTGGCTCTTCCATGCCTTCTACCGTAACAGTAGTAACACCAGATGTCAAGGGCTTTCCAGCTCAAAAGGGGAACTTTTTATCGAAGAGCATTAAACAGAAGGTTGGCAGGCACACATTCTCAAACCCTGGCAGAAACACAGAACCCGATCAAGTCCTGCAGAGACTGGGGCAATCTCACTAGACTATCATCGCTCCATTTGACATCAATCACAAGGCATCGGATTATGAGGGCACGAAAAAAGTCACTTCCAGTCGTTCAAATCTCTGGCTACAGCATTCAAAGAATCCGTCAGATGAGTGCTCATTTGTTCATCAAAATGTTCAAAAATTTTCTGATTTCGACACAAGTCAGGAATCAGAGAAGAGATTCACGCCACTTGGGGTTTGCAACGGGGCCTTCCCCGGCGCTTCCTGGCTTTTCGGCGCTTCTGAACAGGGGCTTTAAGGGGTGGTGAGCCGTGGCATCCAATAGATAGGACTAAAAGCCGCATTCCATAGCCCGATGCAGGTCTCCGTGGACTCCTGTGGAGTCCTAAGCTATGTCCTAATTCCCGCTATTAGGTTAAGGCTTTTGAAGTCTCTGTCCGTGGCATCTTCTTTCAGGTCAGTGCCCTTGATCATCCATTCTGCCATGCAGATCTCCTTGGACTCCACAGGAGTCCTAAGTGCTAGTCCAATTCCTCCTAAAGATCAGTTGATTTATTACGTTCGGCCTGCTTGCCTGATACCATTAATTTGCTGGACTTTCCGGAGTACTGGACTTTGAAAAGTCCTAACGAAGCTAAAAGCCCAGACTCTATGATGTTCAATGTCCAGAGTCACCCATAGTGAAGAATTTGAGAACTGCCTCAGTTTTGCTGATGAAGTCTGAACATCTTAGTTAACGAATGCCAAAAATGAGGGAAACTATTAGCGAGGCAAACTGTGAACGGTTGAGATATAGCTACCGGAGTCGCCAACATCGTGCAGAGGCTACCTCTGGAGAGGGTCTTCAAGCATGACCGGGACAAAGACTTCGAGAGCTTCCAGCAAAGCCTCAAAGAGAAGGGTTTGCTGGAAGACACAGCCACCCTGAGCCACCCCCTGCAATTTCCAACTCGGAACCGGCGCGTTTCGCCGGACAACAGCCTGTCCCAACAAAGATCGCAAACAGGGTACGGCTGGAGCAAGAAACCCTGGGATATCAAGAGAGAAACTTATGCAGGACTTTATCTGGCCGAGGGCCACGCCAAAGAGGACTTCATGGGGTGCGCTGCTGATGTACACTGTGGATTTAAGCACGGATTGAACCTGGTAGCACTGGCCCAGGAAACCAAATCAATGCATTGTCCTCCGCTACCTCCCTCTGATCCTCCCATCGCTTAACCCTGTCCTCCCTGCCATCCTCCCTCCCTTACTCTCTCCCAGTCTCCGTCCCCCTACCACTTGCCGTCCTCTACGCCCAACGTTGGAAGAGGGATTCATGCAAACATCGAGCGTACCAGGAGTTCATGAGGGAATTAGAACACCCATAGTGGAGTTGCCACGACAGATGCATGGAAACACAATCAGACATTCTCTCTGCTTGCCGCACTACCAACACGTGCGCGTTTCGGTGAAATCGGCCGCTTGTTCGGAATGAAACCGGCCGGGTGTTC
>CAZMZA010000150.1:0-3333 GCA_964570635.1 uncultured Dehalococcoidales bacterium | reverse complement strand
ATGCTGCGCGAGGTAGCCCGCGTGCTAGCTGACGACCTGGGCAAACGAGTTATCATTGTTGACACCTCGAATGAGATTGCCGGTGACGGCGATATTCCCCATCCAGCCATCGGGCATGCCCGCCGCATGCAGGTACCAACTCCCACCATGCAGCACGCAGTAATGATTGAAGCCGTAGAAAACCACATGCCCGAGGTAATCGTCATTGATGAAATCGGCACCGAGCTTGAGGCTCAGGCCGCCCGGACCATCGCCGAAAGGGGGGTGCAACTGGTAGGCACCGCCCACGGCAACACGCTGGACAACCTGATGATGAACCCTACCCTGTCCGACCTTATCGGAGGTATCCAGACAGTAACGCTGGGTGATGAAGAGGCCAAACGAAGGGGAACACAGAAGTCCGTACTGGAGCGCAAGTCACCGCCTACCTTTGATATTGTGGTTGAAATCCAGGAGCGGGATAAGGTAGCTATTCATGGTGATGTGGGTGAAGCCGTGGACGTTACCCTCCGTGGCCAACTGCCCCCTACTGAGACTCGCTGGCTGGATGAGCACGGAGAGGTGGCAATAGAAAAGGAAGAGCCAGTCATCACGAGAAAGGCACCCAGGATTAAGCAACCGGTCAGGGGGGACGAGCCGTACAGGCTTTACCTTTTCGGTATAAATCGCGGACGACTGGCGCAGATAGCCAACGAGAGGCAACTGGGCCTGGACATAGTCAACAACCTTAACGAGGCTAACCTGTTTATCACCTCCAAGAGCTATTACCGGCGAAGGTTGCCCAAGGTCAGGGAAGCGGAAGCTGCCAACCTGCCCATCTACGTTCTCAAAAGCAACACCCCGGCTCAAATCAGGCAGCTACTGGATACCATCTACCCTATCGATGGGGCGGACAAATTCAGTGTTGCCCTGAGTGAGGCAGAATCAGCCGCAAACAAGGTGAAGAATGACCGGGAGCCGGTAGAACTCAGCCCCCAGAGCGCCTACATCCGGCGCCTCCAGCACCTAATAGCCCAAAGAAATGACCTCTCCTCCCGCAGCCTGGGCAAGGAACCCAACCGACGGGTGAGGATTTATAGATAACATCACATCAAACCAAAGAGGCAACTATGGCCCTGTTCATCACCTTTGAGGGAGGGGAAGGGTGCGGCAAGAGCCTCCAGACCAGGAAACTGCATCGAAGGCTGGTACAGTTAGCCATCCCGGCACGGCTAATCCACGAACCCGGTGGCACCCCCTTCGGCAGGAGAATAGGTCGCTGGCTGAAATGGACCCAGGACACAGAAATATCACCCCTGACGGAGCTGCTGCTGTTCAACGCTTCACGCAGCCAGCTGGTAACTGAAGTAATCCAGCCCAGCTTGAAAGACGGGAAAAACGTTATCTGCGACCGCTATGCCGACTCTACCACTGCCTATCAAAGTTACGGGCGGGGCCTGGCTCTGGAAATGGTCGAGGCGATTAACAACGCTGCCACCCAGGGACTGAAACCTGACCTGACTGTCCTGCTGGATATGCCGCCTGAGCAGGGTCTGGCCCGCAAGAAAAAAAGGCAGCCAGACCGCTTTGAGCGGGAGGATATGAGCTTCCACCGTAGGCTGCGGCAGGGTTACCTTGAACTGGCAGCCAGGGAGCCTGAGCGCTGGCTGGTAATAGATGCCAGCCAAGCCAAAGATGAGATAGCAGCAATTATCTGGAGAAGGGTAAGCCAGTTGCTCTCACGCCAAGGAGGCTGAGTTAAAGAATGTCCCCAAAGCAGGTCGCCGTAGCTATGAGCGGTGGGGTAGACTCCTCAATAGCCGCCGCCTTGCTGAAACGGGATGGCTATGAGGTCAGCGGCGTCCACATGGAGCTGTGGTCAGACCCCGACCGGGAACACGCTAACTCAGATTTAGAGCGTACCTGCCAGATACTGGATATCCCCCTCCACATAATTGACCTCAAGACAGAATTTCAGGACACGGTCATTGACTATTTCTGCCGGGAGTACCGCCAGGCACGCACACCAAATCCGTGTATTGTCTGCAACAAGCATATCAAGTTCGGTCTCCTGCTCGATAGGGCACGGGGTATGGGCGCCGATTACCTGGCTACCGGTCACTACGCCCGGGTTGACCACGCTAAAGACGGCTATCACCTGCTGAAAGCGGTTGACCTGAGTAAAGACCAGTCCTACTTCCTCTATACCCTGGAGCAAAAAGTGCTTCAATACCTGCTACTGCCTATAGGCGACCGGCACAAAGCAGAGGTACGAGCACTGGCCGCCAGACTGGGCCTGCCCGCCAGTAGCCGACGCGATAGCCGGGACGTTTGCTTCATCCCCGACAACGACTACCGTTCTTTTGTCGCCCAGCGCATCGCCCTCAAATCTGGCGACATTGTTGATACCGACGGCAGGGTTCTGGGTAAACATAGCGGTCTGGCCCAATACACCGTGGGGCAAAGACAGGGCCTGGGGTTAGCCTCAAACAAGCGCCTGTATGTTATAAGACTCGATGCTGCCAGCAACCGACTGGTGGTAGGCACCGAAGAGCAGCTCTTGAGCGACGCCCTCGTTGCCACCAAGCCAAGCTGGGTCTCAGGTGAGCCCCCGGCAGAGCCCGTCAGCGTTACCGCTAAAGTCCGCTACAAGTCACCCGAGGCAGTAGCTACAGTCCATCCCGATGACAGGCTCATCGAGGTCCGATTTCACGAGCCGCAGCGGGCAGTTGCTCCCGGGCAATCAGTAGTACTCTACCAGGGTGAAACTGTCCTGGGTGGCGGGATAATAGAGGGTACAACATCTCGCCACTCCGGCGACCAGACCAGAGACTGCACTAAAGTTCCACTATCAGCGGTAAATTTAAGGAGCCAGGGTTGACAAACACTCGCCAGGTGCCATCCTCAGCTGAAGAGAAGGCGCTCAGGGCACAGGGGTACAAGCTTATCGCCGGTATCGACGAGGCGGGACGCGGTGCTCTGGCCGGACCGGTGGTAGCCGCCGCTGTAATCCTGCCCGACAATATAGACGCCACCCGACTAAACCAAGTAAGAGACAGTAAACAGTTGAGCCCGGCCAAACGTGAAGCCTTGTTCCATCAAATTAGCGAAACCGCCATATCCACAGGTATTGGTATAGTCAGCCCCGGGTTCATAGATGACAAGGGTATAATGAAGGCAACCCGGCTAGCTATGAAACTGGCCATAGACCAGCTATCACCGGTACCCGAGTCTCTCCTCATAGACGGTATGCGTCTTCCCGAGATACTGCTACCTCAAAAGGGCATAATCCACGGGGATGAATTATGCCTGTCAATCGCCTGTGCCTCTATTATGGCTAAGGTTACCCGAGAC
>CAZMZA010000149.1:0-3355 GCA_964570635.1 uncultured Dehalococcoidales bacterium | reverse complement strand
GTCTTGGGGGACTTTAAAAACTGGGGGACACCCCCAAACCCCCGGCAAAGGGGCTTCGCCCCTCTGCACACCCTTAACAGCAAAATAGTACCAGTTATCCTCTGGGAAGCCCCAGAGTTCTGGTAGCAAGGATTTGCCTTTGAATCTCCGAGGTGCCGCCGGCTATCTTGTAATGCGGCGCCTCCTGGTACATGTGGGCAAACCACCCATGAAGTTCTGCCCACTTCGAGCCGGGCACCATCTCACCGTAGTGTCCCAGTATCTGCATACCGGCATGGGCCAGGTCGTACACTACCTCGGTGCTGAGCAGCTTGGTTATCGCTACCTCGGTCAGGGTGAACATCTTGTGCACCTGCATCCAGGAGAGACGGTAAGACAGAACCCTGGTCACGGCGAACTTCATCTCTATCTCGGCCAGCTTGTGCCTGACCAGCGGGTCGGCTGCTAGAGGCTTGCCGTTACGTTTGGTAGTTTTGGCGTACTCTGTGAGGAGCTCCAGCGCACGGTGGAATCCGCTCACTGTGACTGCTCGCTCGAACAGTAGCGCGGCCCCTATGATGTAGAAGCCCTGGTTCAGGTCGCCGACCAGATTTTCCTTGGGGACCTTGACATCGTCATAAAAAACCTCGGTGGAGTGGTAGCCGCTCATGTTGTAGATGGGGCGGATGGTAAGGCCTTTGGTATTTTTCAAATCTATAATGAGCAGCGAGATACCCTTGTGCTTCTTGGGATTCTCTAGGTCGGTCCTGACCGCAACCCAGCCATAGTCGGCGAAGTCGGCCTTGGTGCTGAACATCTTCTGGCCGTTGAGCAGGTAGTAGTCGCCTTTGTCCTCAGCCTTCAACGAAAGCGAAGCCAGGTCTGAGCCTGAGCCGGGCTCGGTGTAACCCATGGAGAACTCGACCTCGCCGTGGGCTATCATGGGCAGGTATTTCTTCTTTTGCGCCTCATTTCCATGTATCAGAAGGGTAGGGCCTACCACCATAGCACCAATCACAGCGAAGGGAGTTGGAGCGAAGGCATAGGATAGCTCGTCCTGAATAACATAGTTGTCCAGCGGAGAGGCAGCCATGCCGCCCCACTCTTTGGGATACAGAGGACAGAGCCAGCCTCTTTCTCCCAGCTTGCGCAGCAGCTTCCAGGTGTCCTGACTGTAAGGACGGTCGAACCTGAAGTCTAATCTCATCTCATCGGTGACTTCTTTTTGCAGGAACTCACGCACTTCCAGGCGCAGACGTTCTTGCTCTGGCGTAAAGCTGAAATCCATAGGATAAGCCTCCGTTTCTCAAGACCACGGGATAGCCTGGAGTCCTTGCTCGGAAGGACTCTGCCCTACCCAATTATTATATTCCCAAAATCTATTTGCCTTCCAGTCCCAGCAGCTTGCGGGCTGTGTTGAGGTATACGTTCTGCAAGACCTCGGGCTTGTAATTGCTCGCCTCCCAGTCTTCAAACAGCGTAGCGTAGGGGAAGAAGGGGTAGTCGGAACCGAACATTATCTTATTCCTAATGCGGGTGTTTAATTCCCTCCTGAAGTTATCGTGGAAATACTTGGGACGCCAACCGTGCACCTCGCAGTACACGTTGTTTTTGTGAATCATAACTGCCGTCATCTCGTCGACCCAGGGGAAGGGATAGTGGTGCCCGATGATGGTCAGATTGGGGAAGGAAGCAGCGACATCGTCTATGTTTGGTATAGGTTTCTCAGTTGAAAGCTTTATGCCCACACCGCCTACCGAGCCACCGCCCTGTCCGGCGCCCCCGGCGGTTGCTCCGACTGAAATCTTGATAGGCACCCTAGCATCCTGGCACAGGTCATAGAAGGGCCACCACATCTTGTCGTTGGCAGGGATTCCGTACATACCGGTGACGAACACGCCGAAGCTGCCCAGGTCTTTGATACATCGCTCGACTTCTTTCAGGGCTTTCCAGATGCTGAAGTCGGCGATGGAGATGCCGACCCAGAAACCTAGAATTACATCCGGGTAATCTTTCTTAAGCTGGCCTATGTAGTTATGCCTCTCCACAACCTGGGACCATTCGGTGAAGCCGAGCAGTTTGTGTGCCTGGCTCATAATCACCACCTGGACGCCTGCGCCTCTCCAGTCTTGGGCCTGCTCATCCTCGGTTTTTATGCGCAGCCCCATTGTTTTGAAATAGGCGGCCAGCATCTCAATCATGCCCGGGTCCCTGCTGACTGCTCCTTCCTTGGTGCTCATCAGGCACTCCATGTCGATAGCCTTGGGATTGGTTAACTTCTTAACCTTCTCCGGCATCAGATACCCTCCTCTTTAATCTTGATTATGCTGTGTTATCATTTTCATTACATAACCGTTCATGGTTCGACAAGCTCACCACAAACGGTGAGGGTCTACCAACCCGTTCGCCCTGAGCCAGTCGAAGGGTAAACGGGTTGGAGAAACGGTATTCTGATTATTTAAACACACCTTCTTCGGTTAGTTTCTTTATCTCCGCCTTTGACATACCCAACAGCTTGCCGTAAACATAGTCATTGTCCTGGCCTACCTTGTGCATGGGGCCGAACATACAAGGGGTATCGGACATGTATATGGGCTCTTTCCAGGTGACCGTCATCCCGGCCACCGGCCACTCTACGCCCGGCTTTTCAAAGTCGGCAGTGTAGAATTCGGTCTCATAGTAGAACCCGTGGCTCTTGAGATGCTCGCTCTTATCCAGGTCTTCTCCTTTAGCCACTATGCCGGAAGGCACCCCTGCCTTCTGCATTTTTTCCATGACCTCATAAGCATCGAGCTCCAGAGTCCACCCTTCAATCAAGCCGTCCAATTCCTTAGCGTTCTTGACCCTGTCAGCGGAGGTGGCGAATTTGGGCGACTTTGTCCAGGGAGGATTGCCGATTACTTTGCAGAAGGCTTTCCACTCCGCTTCATTGGTCACGGCTATGGTGCACCACCTGTCTGTTCCTTTGCAGGGATAAGCGCCGTGCGGGGCGAAGAAACGGTGCCTGTTCTCCCGGCGCTCCGGCACCACTTTGTTGGCCTGGTAATCCAGGAAAGCCGGACCTACAGTGACCACGCCGGATTCATAAATAGGGCACTCTATGAAGCAGCCCTCGCCGGTGCGGCGGCGCCTCTCGAGCGCTCCAATCACTGCCATAGCATTGAATATCGAGGTGTGATAGTCCGAATACGAGATATTGGCTACACCCAGAGTGTCGGGCGAGCCGGTCAGCGTGGAGACTGCGCAGGCGTGCTGCATCAGCCTGCCGTAGGCTTTGAAGCCGCCGTAGGGGCCTACGCTGCCCAGCCCTGTCTGCCACAACACGATGAGGTCTTTCTTCAGCGATTGAACGTGTTTGAAATCCAGGCCAAACTTG
>CAZMZA010000148.1:0-3387 GCA_964570635.1 uncultured Dehalococcoidales bacterium | reverse complement strand
CCTCATACAGCCTGTCCTCCGCCCACTTCTGCTGCCACTTTCTTTCTATTTCCTGCGGACTGTACCTGACCGCCATCTCCCTCCCCTAACTAAAAAAGCCCTCCGCCCATTATACCACTAGCGAAGAGCTGTGCCAGCGAACACGGTGGAGCCGCGGGACGACGCCTGGGATCGGTACTCCTTGCTTCGGGAAAGCTCTGCACTCAAATATGTTACCCTGTTCCAGTAATTCTTTCAAGTCTTGCCACAGGCAAGGAGCCGAGCCAAAATTTAGCGTGAAGGTGCTTGACAATGCAAAATGGAATGGGCTAATATGTTTCTAATTTGTGGTCTGTAAGGTTACCCGTGGCACCTTCCTTCAGCCACACACTAGAGGGAGGCAAAGTGCCTGAAACAAAGGGTCTCATTGGTGGACAGTATCAACCGCTATCTCAGAGTAGCCTGGAGAGGATTCATCAGGCTTCCCTGGAGCTCTTCGAGGAGGTCGGCTTCGAAGTCCACTACGAGGGAGCTCTGGAAGTCTTCGCTCAGAGCGGAGCCAAGGTTGATTTTGACAAGAAGCTGGTCAAGCTTTCGCCCCAGCTAGTTGAGAAAGCCATCGGTACCGCCCCCTCCAGCGTGGTCCTGTACGGTCGGGAGGAGAAACACAATCTCATTCTGGAGGACAAGAGAGTCTATTTGGGGACCGGGGGTACCGCTATTAACGTCCTCGACCTGGAGAGCGGGGAAAAACGGCCATCTAACCTGGAGGACATAAGGCAAATAGCCAAGCTGGTGGATACACTCGACAACATTCACTTTTTCCTGCTGCCGGTCTTTCCCCATGAACTCCCGCAAGAGCAGGTGGACGTCAACCGTTTTTACGCAGCTCTCTCCAATACAACGAAGCATGTGAACGGCGGGGTCTGGCACCCCGAAGGGGCCCGCAACACCATTAAGCTTGCCTCCATAATTGCCGGTGGTTACGAGGAGCTGAAGAAGAAGCCGATTATCTCCATGATTTGCTGTGTCATTAGCCCCTTAAAGCTGGATAAGCACTATACTGAGCTCATGATGATAGCGGCCGAAAATGGAATCCCGGTGATGGTTCCCTCCGAGGCACTGTGTGGTGCCACCTCCCCCATCACCCTCGTCGGAGATGTACTTCAGGTAAACGTGGAGACTCTGTCTGGAGTAATCCTGACCCAGTTAGTTAATCCCGGCACTCCTGTCGTGTACGGTACCGTCTCCACGATAGCCGACCCCCGCCGCATGAGCTACACCTCGGGAGCAGTGGAGATGGGCTTGATTAATGCCGCCGTGGCCCAGATGGCGCAGTTTTACAGTATCCCCTATTATGCCACCGCCGGCATGTCCGACTCAAAACTGCCGGATATTCAAGCCGGCTACGAGAAAGCTCTCACCTCCCTGCTGGTAGCCCTGGCCGGGGCTAACTACATCCACGATGCAGCCGGACTCCTTGAGTTCGCCACGACTGCCTCTTACGAGCAATACGTAATCGATGACGAGATTAACGGTATGGTGATGAGGGCCGTCCGGGGAATGGAGTTTAACGAAGATACCCTGGCGCTGGACGTTATCAAAAACGTGGGGAGTACGGGGAACTTTTTCGAGCAAAAGCACACGGTGGAACACCTGCGGACTGAGTTCTTCTTCCCCAAGGTCAGCGATAGGTCCCCCAGGGAGCAATGGCTCCAGAAAGGCGGCAAGGACGCCCGGGAACGAGCCAGGGAAATCGCCAAGAATACCCTGGCAACTCACCAGCCCGTCCCGATACCACCTGAAATTGACCGTAAGATAAGAGAAACCATTCCCGGCCTGGTGTGATTGAGTCGCCAGGACTCAAATACCCGTGTCCTGTTAAAGCTAACCAAAACTAATACTGGAGCGAGTTGATGGCAGATTTCAAAGGAATAGCACAAGCTGTCTTGGCGGGGGAAGAAGATAAGGTTGCTGAGCTGGTAGAACAAGCGCTCAAGGAAGGTGTCTCCACTGACCAGATTCTCAGCGAAGGTCTATTACAGGGTATGAATGTGGTGAGCGACCTCTTCAAGAAGGATGAACTCTTCGTGCCCGAGGTTATCCTTTCGGCAAAGGCGATGAAAAGGGGCACGGGCATTCTTCAGCCTTTACTGACAGGAGAAAACCGAGCAACTCTCAAACGCGCGGTACTGGCTACGGTAAAGGGGGATATTCACGACATCGGCAAGAACCTGGTGAAAGCGATGATGGAGGGAGCCGGATTCGAGGTCGTAGACCTGGGAATCGATGTGGATGCGGAGACCTTCGTCAAAAAGGTAATCGAGGTTAAGCCCGACATAGTCGGCATGTCGGCTCTACTAACGACCACCATGACTTACACCAAAGTCATTATCGACGCGCTGCGGCAAGCGGGCATACGCGACCAGGTAAAGGTCATGGTGGGGGGAGCTCCGGTTACCCGGGCTTTCGCTACCCAGGTCGGGGCTGACGGAACCGCCCCTGATGCCGTCGCTGCCACAGAGTTGGCCCGCAGCCTTGTGGGGTTGAGCTAAGGAAAAACCGCTGTCCCAACTTTTAGGCAGGCGAGGCGATGCTGGCTCTTGACAAAAACATCCCAGCTACTTAAAGTGTCCATTACCGATTTGCGCCACTATTGCCAACGAGGGGGACAGAGAACATGCCCTACGAGATAGGTTTAGCCGCTCCCTTCTGGATAATTGTTCTGCTATGGCTAGCCAGAATCATAGTACTGGTCATCATCTCCACTTTTTTAGCCTGGCTTGGGGTCAGGGTACTGGATGCTCTAACCCCTCATATTCCCAAGCGCCAGCGCATAGGAGAACACCCCATTGCCACCGGACTGTTCATCGCTGGCTTTTTCATCCTGGTCGGTCTGGTCGTCCACGGCGCCGCCACGGCATATACTGCCGTCGGGGGCTCGGTACTGACCTACATTTTTGACTTCAGAACCTGGGGGTTACTAGCCTTAAGCTTCCTGATAAGCCTGCTTATCGGTATAGCCCTATTCCGCATCATTGACAAAGTAACACCCAAGATACCCTTTGCCAGCATCAATGACAACCCCATAGCCGTGGGTATCTATGTCTTTGGCTATCTCCTCTTCTTTGGTCTCATACTCCACGCCGCGTTAACCACACCACTCTCCTAATCCCCCTGTCCCCCGATAAACGGCACGGAAAGGTAAACCGATGAACCGGGCTAAGATTTTAATAGTCATAATACTGGTACTGTCAGCCGGGCTGGCAACTACCGTCTATGTATCGGCGAACCCGTCATCGGGCTTCCGCGAATCGAACGGTGATGTCTTTGATGACTGGGAAATATGCAGGACCAGGGCCGACGGCAAGGACGGTTTTTCTCAAGTATCGCAGTCGGGGTTTCGTC
>CAZMZA010000147.1:0-3409 GCA_964570635.1 uncultured Dehalococcoidales bacterium | reverse complement strand
ATTGTCTTTTCTAAAGAGAGAAGAGAGAATGGAGAAAACAATAGCTAATATACCACCACCGCCAGAACCAGTACAGCAAGCTCTAGGGATGCTGCAAAATCTCCACAAGGAGCTGGACTTCCTGGCTATGGTTCTAAGCTTTCACCTCGGGGGACCGACCTGCGTGTCCGATTGTGGGCGCTGCTGCCATCAATCATTTACCATCCCCCGACTTTCCGGACTGTATATTTCGGTGGCCATTAACACTTTCCCAAAGGATGACCGGGACTATATAATCGGCCGTCTCGAAAAATGGCTGCTATATGAACTGCCTGACGTGCGTCTCCTATTTTCTAACGACGGGCAAGAGGAGGAACAGGTCCGGTTTAACGAATACCGTACTACCCACAGGCTATCCTGCCCGCTTCTAGCTCCAGACAATAAATGCCTTATTTATCCATGGCGTGATACTGTTTGCCGGGCTTATGCCGTGACACGTCCGGCATCGAAAAATTGCCCCCGGCCTTTCTATAAAGGCGAGTCCGAGGGGAATAGAAGATTCATCACAACCAGGACTTCCCTGGACGAACGGAGAGCTTCATTAAAGAAACACCTTAACGAACACGCTCCCGACTGGCTGAATGAATACTGGATGCCTACCATACTTTACGCTTTTCTCGAGCCGGAGAAGTGGAAAACGCTGTATAAACGCATCCAGCAAACAAAGTATGCCCCTTATCATTCCGATAATATCTGGCTGATAACTGCGGAGGATGTAAGGGATAACGAACCTCCCGATTCCGATTCAGCCAAAGCTGTTGAGGCCATGAACATAGAACCCATAGTACTGTGAGGGGGAACAGTCCCCTTGAAGGAGGCAAGTAATGCTTGAGTTAAGACCTGCCCCACTGGCTACGGTCAGTCCCGGCGTGCCCAAAATACTCCAGGAGGGCTACTACGTCAGGTTCACCGACAAGTGGCCTGATAGCCTGTCCGATGTCAAAAGCAAACTTTTCCAGATTGAGAAAACCAATCAGGTTCCCTATGACATCATCCGCAGAATCCCCACCGGGAATTATTGCGATATAGACCTGTCCAATTCCACAGGTACCGGAGAAGGCGTTTATCCTGAGAACACCAAGACCCTCTACGAGACCCTTATCGGCTTCAAGCCGGGCAACTACCTGGTTAACTTCTACATCCCCTCCGGGGAATATGTGCACCGGCTTGAGCAATCCGGGATGGTGCCGACTCCCGCCTCGGCTACTCTGCGGTATCTTGGAGCACGCAAGCCAGAGGATAGCCCGTACGAGGACAAACGGATATTCACCTACTCGATTAAGGACCTGGAGCCCCTTACCTTGCGTGTCCTTGTTGACTCGGGCATAGACTTTGAGAAGTGCGTGCTGGGCCTGCTGGTAAACAAGACCTACATGAGATATATAGCAGCCCCAACCAACGAACAGCTGAGGCTGGCAAAGGAAATCCCATACTACAGCGAGCTTCGCTGGTAAGGTTGGTAAGGAGGGAATTATGCCTAGTGTAGTCACAGATATGGATGCCGCCACCAAAACCTTAGTAGCTGAGAAGGGAAATGCCAAGGTCAAGCCCAGCTTGATAATGATCGACAATGTTTTGGCCGGCGCTGACTCCGAGCTTACATTCAATGATGTCTTTACGACAGATGCCAGCGTTGTGGCAGCCACAGGCGCCGCTGCTGCTGCTGCGGTACAGACGGAGCGCCGGCTCAGGATAAACGTCTCCACTCTTGCCTGCGTCTCTCTCCGTGATGAGCTGAAGGATCTGAGATTTCTCGGTCTGGCTCAGGTGGTAAGAACCGAGGCTGGGGTGGCAACTCTGGATGCCGGCTGCCACATAACATTCGCCTATGACCTTGAATAGGAGGGAGCATGCCAGAGTATCCGAAATACAAGGCTCCCTTCGAGAGCTTGACCACCATTGACGAGCGGGTTGACTACGTCCACAACCAGCTTGTCTCTGTTCAGCTTGCTCTAGATAGACTCCTCGAAAAGGAGGGCGTAGAACCTATGGCTGCATTAACAAGAGACGCCAACCTGAGGATGACCCTACTGCCTGCCCAAGGGCGGAAAATCTCGAAGCTCTCACCGCTAACGGGAAGGATAGTCCAGCTTATCCCGCACTGGCCGGATGGCTGCGATGGTCTTGTGGACATTGCTGTCGGGCACAAAGATACCTGGATTTACCCAAACGAGGTAGACACCTTTATAGCCTTGAACGACGCAACCCCGGTGCTTACAATTGATGAACTCATCGAGAAAGGCGAGGAGATCTGGATGATAGGGAGAAACTGTGATGCCTTAAACCCACACTCTATAAGCTGCACCATCACCATCATAGGAGTAGATTAGTGGCTGAAACATTTACAGTTGAAACACGGGGCGTGGGCAAGCCTGATTACAGTACGACACCCTCAGTCTACGGGGCTTCTGTAAGCGTTGCGAACCCGATGCCGGTTGATATTACTCTCGGGGTAAAAGAGGCCGCCGCCATATTGGATGAGGCCTCTATAGCTGCTGGTGCCACCACAGTGCTGGTCGACTGTGATGCTGTTGATTTGAGCAACGGGTTGGGAAAACTGACCCTGACAATAGAAGCGACCTACAACCTTGCTGCCGCTCTGGGCATTAGGGTACATGTGAGAACCTCCTACGATAATGTCAATTACGACACCGAGGACTGGGATTCATGGTCCGCGAGCTTCGTCGCTGGGGCTAGCATAAGGCAGACAAAGCACTATGATACCAGTCCTATGTATTTGAAAGTGCTCATTGAGAACCTGGATGGGGCACAGCCGGTGACCGATGTAAAGGTTATCTCGGTCGTTGGCACGTAACGGAGCGAGAAATGACATACGGGAAAAGGCCACCACTTGACGAGGAAAAGGCCCTTTTCGAGGCATCAGTGGCCAGAGAGGGTGTTACCACCGGGCCCGGGGCTGTTGCCGGCAACAGCTTTTTTGACGCGGGGCTTATCGGCTTTGGGGCAAACTCATTTTTTAGTATGCTGGCCGTAGTTCACCCCGGGAATGCCCAATTGGTGGACTCCTTTGATATTACTGGCTTTAATAATGGCAACGGTGAGGTCACCCTCTCCCACAATTACAAGGGCGGACAGATACCTGCCGGCGTCCCCTATAAGATAGTCACGTTCAGATTTGTTCCCGCTGAGGTGGCTGCCTTAACAGCACTTGTTACTGTTTTAATGACCGATGTTGGCGATGCATCCACCGCAACCCTGGGGAGTTTATTTGGTATTCTTGGCGACCCGGCTCAGAGCTTCCTCACCATGATTGGCTACGAGGGGGCAACCTCACTGGCCAACAAGCTCACCGCGGCCAGGGCAGCCCTCCTTGACCAGATAACGGCCTTGAGGATGGCAGAGTTAGACC
>CAZMZA010000146.1:0-3462 GCA_964570635.1 uncultured Dehalococcoidales bacterium | reverse complement strand
CTTCAGCACTGTTTACCTTCACGGTCTGGTGCGGGATGAGCGGGGTGAAAAGATGAGCAAGATTAGGGGTAACGTGCTCAATCCCATTAATACCCTGGAGGAGTATGGCACTGACGCCCTGCGCTTTGCCCTGTCCACGGGTACCACGCCAGGCAATGATATCAAGCTGACCACCTCAAGGCTGGAAGCCGGCCGCAACTTTGCCAACAAGTTGTGGAATGCTACCCGGTTCATCGTCAGAAGCCTTCCCTCCCCGGAGAGTTTCGTCCAGGACGCGGCTCTGGCCGGGGTTTCATCGCGGGCACGCCCGGTGGAAGACCGCTGGATTCTGAGCCGCCTGAGCCGGACCATATCCGGCGTGAGTGGTCTGATGGAAAGCTCCCAGTTCGGTGAGGCACAAAGGCAGGTCTATGATTTCCTGTGGGGCGAGTTCTGTGACTGGTACATTGAGATGGCCAAGATTCGCCTTCGCTCGGGTGGGACGACCCTGTCATGCGTCCCGGTTCTGGTTCACGTTCTGGAAACGTCGCTCCGTCTTTTGCACCCCTATATGCCCTTTGTCACCGAGGAGCTGTGGCAAAACCTCAGGAGGCACCTGCCTTCAGACTGGTCGGCAACTGAGTCAATAATGGTGGCCAGCTATCCCACGGCCGATGAGACGGCCATTGACCCGGATGCGGAGAAGGTGATGGGAACAGTTATTGAGATAGTACGTTCCATCCGCAATGTCCGGGCTCAATATGGGGTGGAGAGCACAAGGTGGATTGAGGCACAAATCTATGCTGGTGAGCTTAAGCCGGCAATTACCCCCTATTCCGGGGTGATTGAAACGCTGGCCCGGGTCAGACCGGTTGGCCTTCTGGATAGCCGACCGCAGGGGCTGCCGACGGACAAGACCCTGGTGCTGGTGCTCAGGGAGTCGGAGGTAGTCATCCCCATGGAGAGCATGCTTGATTTGGAAGCGGAGAAGAAACGGCTGCTGAAGGAGATAGAGCAGGAGCAGGCTGAAGTAGTCCGGCTGGAAGCGAGGCTAAATGACAGGGAGTTTCTGGCCAAGGCGCCGGCAGCTGTTATTGACAGGGAACGGAGCAAGCTGACGATGAGGGATGACAAGCTGCAGAGGCTGAAACAGCAAATGAGTAGGTTTGACTAGAGCAGCAGTTACTCCTGCCCCTCATAGCTACCCGAAGCATTGTTAAGCCATTGCCGCCTCAGCCAGTCCAGCGCCTTCTTGGTGTCACTGGCTACCCTGGCCTTGTCGCACTGCTTCAGCCGGTACTTAAACAGCCAGTAGGTAAACTCTTTGAGCTCGGTGAGACTGATAGACCTAAGCTGAGGGTAGCCTTTCTTCTGCCTGAAGCGCTTGAGCAATACGGCTTTGGTAGCGCCGTATATTCGTTGGTAAACCTCGTTGGTATAGTCGTAGCTATTATTGAAGCCCAGAGACCGCCACTCCTTACGTACCTCCTCCTGCACGGCTTGGATGAGAGCCTCCTCGGCGGTAATGCCGTAGAAGTAATTAAGATATTGGTGGTACTTGCTGGTACCAATGAGTCTTTTGTATTCGTCTTTGCTCAGGTTAAGTGGCGGTCGGCTGTAGAAAAGTAGGGCGGTCTTCTCGTCGTCCGGCAGCAAACCGTCTACCGCTTCGCACAGGCGCTCGGCCAGTAGCAACCAGTCAAAGGCTTCACCCCCGATTAGGTACCGATAGGTACGCTCATTACGGATTTCCTCGGCCGTACTCCACAACCCTATGGTCTCAAGCAGGGCGATATACCAGTGCTTACCGCCCGTAATTGTCTGCTCAAGGTATTCTATTACCCCGGCATCTCCCATCCGTGTCAATTCGGGGGACGCGGCTTGGTTATCTTGGTTGGTCAGTTTGTGCTCTAGTGTCATGGCTTCAAGTGTCCTATTAGTTCATCCAGTGGTCTGGTATTCAGTATGTCTTGTGCCTGGCACCAGCCCCGCCTGGCTACCCCTATTCCGAAGCGCATGAACTCCAGGTGCTCGGCACTGTGGGCATCGGTGTTAATAACCAGCTTTACGCCCAGCTCTCGTGCCCGGTAGGCGTGGGTATCTTTAAGGTCAAGCCGACTGGGCATAGCGTTGATTTCCAGAATAGTGTTGGTGCGGGAGGCTGCCTGGAACACGGCTTCCATATCTACCGCCACCGGCTCTCGGCCCGGCAGCAGGCGGCAGCTAGGGTGGGCCAGGATATCTACGTGAGGGTTCTCTATAGCCCCTGTGATGCGCCTGGTCATCTGCTCCTGACCCTGGTTAAGGCCGGAGTGTACCGCTGCGGTAACAATATCCAGCTCAGCCAGAAGCTCGTCGGGCATATCCAGGCTGCCATCGGCGCGGATATCTACCTCTGTGCTACAGAGGATACGGATACCACCAATCCTCTGGTTAAGCTCTCTGATGACCGATATTTGCTGCTTCAGCCGCTCGGCATCCAGCCCGTGGGCAATGCCCCTTCCCGCTGAGTGGTCGGCAATCGCCAGATACTCATAGCCCAATTCTTTGGCTGCCAGCGCCATGTCTTCAATGCTGTCGCGCCCATCGCTCCAGTCGGTATGGACATGAAGGTCGCCTTTTATGTCAGTCGGCTCTACCAGCCTGGGTATGGTACCCTGCTCGGCCCTTTCTATCTCATGCTGGGCCTCTCGGAGTTCGGGCGGGATGAATTGCAGACCCTGCCGGTCATAGAAAGCTTCTTCGGCGGCAAACTTTTCCAGCTTTTCGCTGGCGAGGTCGGTGATGCCATATTCGCTCAGTTTTAACCCCATCCGGTGGGCCCGCTCCCTGAGGTCGATGTTATGCTGTTTGCTGCCGGTGAAGTACTGCAGTAAAGAACCGAAGGAGTCGTGCTCCACAATTCTCAGGTCAATCTGAAGCCCGCCGGCAGCGACCACGCTGGCCTTGGTCGTGCCGCTGGCCAGGACTTCCTTGACCACAGGCAGCGAGGTGAAGTTGTAGATTATGTCGGGAGCATTATCGGCGGTGCCCATAAGGTCAATATCGCCTACCGTCTCGCGGAAGCGGCGCAGGCTTCCGGCCGGGGCCAGGTTTTTAAGTCCGGGTAGCTCCCTGAGTCGGGCCGTAATCTCATCCACCACCGGCAGCGCCTCACCGATGGGGATGCGCTGGTCTTTTCTCCTCAGCGCCTGAATCTGGTGCAGAATATTCTCCGCCGTCTTGTCTCCCATGCGGTATAGCTTGGCTACTTTACCCCCGACAATTGCCGCCTCCAGTTCATCAGCCGAGCTTATCCCCAGCTCGCTGGAGAGCAGCATAGCCGTCCTGGGGCCAACGCCGGGTATGTCGAGCAGGGTACTAATCCCCTCGGGGAAATCAGCCTTTAGCTTCTCATAATATTCAAGGTGTCCCGTGGTTACCAGCTCGGTGACCTTCTTGGCGATAGCCTCACCGACTCCCGGTATTTCCCGTAGCCTGTCC
>CAZMZA010000145.1:0-3466 GCA_964570635.1 uncultured Dehalococcoidales bacterium | reverse complement strand
TGGCTAATAGCCTGGAATCGGTCAGGCGGGGAGCCAGACAGGTGGAGTGCACCATCAACGGCATCGGGGAGAGGGCAGGCAACGCCTCGCTCGAAGAGATTGTAATGGCTATCAAGACCCGCAGCGACTTTTTTGACCTGATGACCGGTATTGATACCAAGCAAATCTACAGAACCAGCCGACTGGTAAGCGAGCTAACCGGCTTTCTGGTTCAACCCAATAAGGCGATTGTTGGTGCCAATGCTTTTCGCCATCAGTCGGGCATCCATCAGGATGGCGTAATCAAGATGCCGATAACCTACGAGATAATGGACCCCAGAACGGTGGGCATACCCGCCAGCAGCCTGGTATTGGGTAAGCTTAGCGGACGGCATGCCTTTGAGGAGCGGCTGGCGGAATTGGGCTATAGCTTGAGTCAGGAAGACTTCAACCGTGCCTTTTCCGCGTTCAAGGAGCTGGCCGACAAGAAGAAGGAAGTTGCCGATAAAGACATCGAGTCTCTTATTGCCGAGGAGCAGCGGACTGTTTCCGAAGTTTATCACCTCGACCGTATTCAGGTTTCCTGTGGGGACAGGGGTATCCCCACTGCCGCCGTCAGGCTTCTTGGCCCTGAGGGCCGGGTTCTGGCTGATGCTGCCCTGGGCACCGGTCCCGTGGATGCCGTGTACAAGGCAATTAACCGGCTCGTTGGTGTTGCCAATGTGCTTACTGAGTTCACGGTTAAGTCCGTAACCGAGGGCATTGATGCTATCGGTGAGGTGCTGATTAGGATAGAAAGTGACGGTATAACCTATACCGGGCGTGGTGCTGATACTGACATCATTGTCGCCAGTGCCAAAGCTTATATGAATGCCCTCAACCGGCTGCTGGCGGCCAAGAAAGGTGATGCTTAGGTTCTTGGTGGGGCTCCGAAGTGCCAATTGAGGTAGAGATGGTTCTGCGCCTGCTGCTGGCGGCAGCACTGGGAGCCATTATTGGCTACCAGCGGGAGCGGGCCGCCAAACCGGCGGGACTGAGAACCCATGTCCTTATCTGCGTGGGTTCAGCACTGTTTACCGTTGCCTCTGTTTACGGGTTTGGTGGTCTAGCTGAATCGACCAGGATTGCGGCGGGAGTAGTCACCGGTATCGGCTTTCTCGGTGCCGGTGCGATTATTCGTCGGGAGGGGGGACTAGTTGGCGGGTTGACTACAGCCGCTACCATATGGATGGTAGCCGCTATCGGTCTGGCGGCCGGTGCCGGTCTCTATCTGCTCTCGGGGGTTGCCGCCATTATCGCCTTGATTATATTGCTCCTCCCCCATCCCATCCAATGACAGCCAGCCTCAGGGCTGATATTCTATTATTTCCGGGGGGAAACCAGAGTGACTCTAGCTGAGAGGATACTTGCTGCCCATACTGATAAGAAGAAAGTAAGCCCGGGCGACTTCATTAACGTCAGGGTTGACCTGGTTTTGGCCAACGATATTACCGCCCCTATTGCTATCAGGGAATTTCGGAGAATAGGGGTGGACAAGGTCTTTGACCCCGGGAAGGTGGTCATGGTGCCTGACCACTTTGTACCTAACAAGGATATTGCTTCTGCCGAGCAGGCGAAGCTGATGCGGGAGTTTGCCCGTGAGCAGGGGATAATATACTTTGAGGTGGGCGAAGCGGGCATCGAGCATGTGCTCCTGCCGGAGCAGGGCTTGGTGCTGCCCGGGGAGGTGGTTATCGGGGCTGATTCTCACACCTGTACCTACGGTGCTTTGGGTGCCTTCGCTACCGGCATGGGGTCAACTGATGTTGCGGTAGCCATGGCGACCGGTGACATCTGGATGAAGGTGCCGCCCACAATCAAGTTCGTTTACCACGGGAGACCGGGGGAGTGGGTAGGCGGCAAAGACCTAATCCTGTACACCATCGGTGACATTGGCGTTGATGGTGCCCTCTATTCGGCAATGGAGTTCGCTGGCGAAGCCATAGACGCGCTGTCTATGGACGGGCGGTTTACCATGGCTAATATGGCCATCGAGGCTGGTGGCAAAGCCGGCATTTTCAGGGTAGATGATAGGACATTGGCCTATATTGAACCCCGGGTCAAACGCCGCTACGAGGTCTGTGAAGCGGATGGTGATGCCGAATACTCGCAGGTTATCGAGTATGATGCCTCAGCTATTGAGCCCCAGGTTGCCTTGCCTCATTCGCCGGCCAATACCAGACCGGTTAGCCAGGTGGGTGATATCGAAATTGACCAGGTTGTGATTGGTAGCTGTACTAATGGCCGCCTTGAAGATTTGCAGATTGCTGCCCGGATATTGAGGGGGAGGAAAGTATACCCGGGGGTACGGTGCATTATCATCCCCGGTTCACAGCAAGTATACCTCGATGCCCTGAATGAGGGGCTTATAGAGACCTTTATCAGGAGTGGGGCTGTGGTCAGCACGCCGACCTGCGGACCGTGTCTCGGCGGTCATATGGGTATTCTGGCTGATGGTGAGCGCTGTGTCTCGACTACTAATCGGAACTTTGTGGGCAGGATGGGCAGTCCCAAAGCAGAGGTCTATCTGGTTAACCCGGCGGTAGCTGCTGCCAGTGCCGTAGTGGGCAGGATTGTGAGCCCAGGAGAGGTGGTGTCCTCGTAACGAGCCGACTGAGGGCTAGACCGGTATACCAAACATGCGCAGTATGGCACCCAGTCCCCAGTAACCTAGCAGGGCTACAGTTATCCCCTTGATGGTCTTACCTCCCCAGCAGATAAAGAAGTACCTCTTTATGCCAAAGCGTAAGGCACCGGCGGCTAGTCCGGCCGGGTAGAAGAAGGGGTTAACTATCGCTGACAGTACGAACAGGGTCAGCGAACCTCTTTTATCTACCCAGTGTAGTAGCCGCTGGTAAATATATTTCACCCGGTGGTGATTGGCGCTGGCGAGTGCTGTCCCGCCGGAGTGGCCCGTCCAGTAGATAGTCAGGCCACCCAGGGTCTCGCCAATGCCGGCTGCCATACCGACGAATATCGGGCCCATGTAAGGGGCAAAAGAGGGTTTTAATACCGTGCCCAAGGCAAATACCACCGGTGTCATCGGTATTGGAGCCAGGATGGTGGCACCGCCAAACGCACTGATTAAGAAGGCACCTAGGTAGCCATAATGCGTGAAATGTCGAAGGTCTTCGTAGAAGTAAACGACGCTAACGGCTAGGCCTATGCCGAGTATCACGCCCAGGATACCGATATACGCTTGCCACTTCCCCTTGGTCCCCGGCTGTGTATCTGGAAGAGTCACAACTACCTTTTAATTTCCATAATATTTGTACTCTATTTTGAGCCTCTAGCGGCTACCGCTACCTTGGTGGTGAAGGTCAAACCCTCGTCGCCAAGGTCAACCACGATGGTATCGCCCTCCTTGAATTCTCCACGCAATAGCTTGGTTGAGAGCGGGTTCTCCACGTAGCGTTCTATGGCTCGGGTCAGCGGTCTCGCCCCAAAC
>CAZMZA010000144.1:0-3485 GCA_964570635.1 uncultured Dehalococcoidales bacterium | reverse complement strand
ATTGCTCTCGCATTTCTTTGTCATAGAGTTCAAGAGGCTCGATGCAGTAATCTTTGAAGTTCAAGATGAGCTCTTTTTCAAGAAAATAGGTTCCTGCGTTCTGCTCAAGTAAACGGTTGAAACGCTCGCTACCAAGAAAAATTTCCCAGCAATAAGGCCCCTGTACCCTGCTGGCTCCATGGCGTCGGCAATAGTTGCTGATACCGGGAAAACAATCCCCGTAAAGACATATTATCCGCTCATTTCTGCTCTCAGCCGCGGTAACCTCTTTCCGCAGGTACTTGCTTAACTCCCGGGGCCTGAGGTGGAGATTGGGGGGTAAATACGTCAGCCTAATATTGGGATATCTACTTTCCAACCCAAGATAATTTAGGGCTGGCTTGAACACCTGGCACGCAATGATACGCACGAGGTGCCCAGTTTCGTCTGACTGTGGTACTTCAGACATTTTTTATACCTGGGAAGGCCTTACCTATTCTGAGAATCAAATCTCGGTCTAGAAGGTTCCTCTTCCCACCCTTCATAATCTTTTGAACCTGTTCTCCGGCACGGCTGAGCATGTCAGGCTGCCCTCTCTCCTGCCAAATGTCGAAGTTGAAGCGCACGCTAGGGTTGGGGTAGAAGAATTCGTCCATCATATGCTCAATAGTATGGCTCTCAGTGATATAGTTGCCGCCAGGGCCAACTTTATTAATCACATCGAAGCCCAGAGTTCCCTGATTCACCTTGATGCCAGCCAGTACCCTTTTAACCATGCCTATGATTTCATCATCGATAACATACTGTTCGTAGGCGATAGTATTACCTGAATCCAGCATCCCAGCGGCAAGGTGAACACAGTCTGCCCCTCCCATGCTCGCCATTAGAACGGTCAGGCTTTTCTCACAGCCAGCTTGGATGTCAGGCCTTTTGGCATCAGTAACACCACCGGAGGCATAAATGGGCAGCTTATAGAGCTTAGACAGTTGAACGGCAGCAGCGTTCATCATTCCCATTTCTACCGAGCCGATGGCGAATTCCATACTGCGTAGGTCCATAACGGCAGGTACCGCACCATAAAGCACCTTAGCTTCAGGAGCCAGTACCTGGGTGATAGCCACACTTGCCAATGATTCAGCATGCATCTGGACAAGGGTCCCGGCCAGAGTGGCTGGTGAGGTAGCCCCAGCAATTGGCGCCGGTGCGCAGGTAACGGGGATGCCATGCTTACCGCAGAAATCGAGAATGTTTAGTGTGTTGGCTTCAATGGTAAGAGGGCTTATGGGATTGGTTATTACGGAAACAAAAGGCCTTTCCCTGAGTTTTTCTTCCCCGCCAGCGACAAAGCTAGCCAGTTCCCACATCTGCCTGATACCCTCCAGACTGTCACAGCCTCCCATAACGTGCTTGGTAGTGCAGCTCAAAGCGTGATAGAAGTCGTTCAAATGATAGTTTTGAGGAGCCACATCGTGGGCTTGGCAGGCAATTATATAGAAATCGATGTGTTCCAGATGGTTTATCAGTTGCGCGGTTTGAGCCACATCTTCCAGCTGGGTAAGGCGGAAACCGCCTGTCTTGGCGTCGAGAAGACGAAATACCCGTCCACCATTAGCGAAGTAGACCTTTCCTTCTCCTAGATATAAGTCATGTTGGCCGTCTCGGGAATGGAGAATAAAATGAGACGGGGCACGACTCAAGACCTCACCAAGCCAATCCTTACGAAAACGCACCCTCTCAAGGTCATGGTCAACTAATGCTCCCGCCGCCTTCATTATGTCAAGAAAGGCACTATCGCAGATGCGAATTCCAACATCCTCTAATATCTGGTATGCGGTCTCGTCAACTTGCTTAATGTCTTCAGGTGTCAGCGGCCTATAAAAAGGCAAATTTGTTCCCATAATTAGATATTCTCTCAGCCTCCCCGGAGGATTAGGCCAATCCCTTTAAGCACTTCATCCTTCTTGGGCTCCACCTGATGTTCTGCCAGAATTCTTTTAGCCTCGGTGTTACAACGTTGATAGAGATTAGTAGCGCCAGCTTCTTTCCACGAATCGTAGCGGCTGCGGTCTAGAAGACGAGGTAGGAACTGAGCTTGCATAAAATGTTCAAAGGTGTGGTCATCCATTAGAAAGATGGAACCAGGACCTCCGCTGACTACCCTCTCTATTGCCTCCAAGGCCAGAGTCTCATCGTTGACGGGAATGCCATCGGTGAAGAACCGACTCATGGCAACTAGCTCGTTGGCCATAGTAACCATCTCAAGTGAGGAAGTGCTTCCGTATTCCAGGAAGCCCACATCGTGGATTAAGTTGGCTCGTGAGAGCATAGCGGTAACGATGGAAAACATGGCCTCAGCTCCAGCTTGGGCATCCATGACTTTAGCATCCGAAGCCCCGGCATAAGCCCAGATTGGCAGTCCGTAAAGTTCATCGCGCATATCAGCCAGGGCTGCCTGAGTGAGGCTCCATTCAGGGCATCCGTACGATACTACAGTCGATTTCATATCCAGAACGCTTACGTTGGGACCGAACAGAAAAGGTGAGCCCTTTCCAGCTAGTTGGTGAACCACCAGTCCGACAAAATTCTCAGCGATGCCGAGAGCCATAGCACCGGCGAGCGTTACTGGGGCTCCACCCCCAGCATTGGACCCAGAGGGAAGACATATGGGTATCCCCTTTTCGGCACAGAAAATGAGTTTTTCCATAACGTTCTTGGGGAACCTGAGCGGACTGATGGCTTCTGAGTAGCTGAGAATAAACGGCTTCTGCTTCAGCTCTTCTTCACCACCCGTTACCAGGCAGGCAATCTGGTATATTTTGACAATGTCTTTGCCGCTATCGGCAATAAACACAACAGGTTTATTGCTATTCTTGACAATCTCGGCAAAGACATCTACATATATACCCTCGGCAGGAACGTCTTTTGGATTGCACATGGACATAACGAAGTCCATGTTTTCAAGACCGTCCACAAGTCTGGCGAAATTACCGACATCACTCAGCACCGAGTGGCGGCGCTCACCGGTCTCCAGATCCAACGTAAAAGTGGCGTCCGAGCCTGTGCCATAGAAGTAATTGCCGTTAGCCAGAGCCATGGTCCTATTACCCTTTTGATCGTACAGGTCTATTTGTCTGGGAGCTGAATCCAGAGCTCCTTTAACGAGGTCAGCTGGCATCCTGACCCAATCTTGATTAGAAACCTCGCAGCCAGCACCAGCCAGCAGTTCCAGAGCACCAGGGTGCTCCATCTTAAACCCGGTCTTTTGAAGAATTTCCAGGGCGGCCTCATGGATTGCCAGTGCCTGTTCACGGGTTAAGACTTTCAGACGAGGTCGAAAGGTGGATATCTTTGAGGGCTTCATAGTCTACTCATTCAGTTAACAGATTAATAGTTGATTGCTATTTACATACCTCGATGTTTAAAAACATTTGGTTCTAGAAACCACGATATTCCTAAACCACTGACTATCAACTAACACCAAGTAGCATTTTAGCTTTAGCCACAGC
>CAZMZA010000143.1:0-3540 GCA_964570635.1 uncultured Dehalococcoidales bacterium | reverse complement strand
TTCTTCAGCTCAGTATCAATATCGCCGTAGTCAGAAGAGGTCCCGATATTAGCATTGACCTTAGTTCTCAACCCCTGACCTATGCCGCAAGCAGTAAGATTGGTGTGATTGGTATTAGCTGGAATCACCATCGTTCCCTCAGCCACACCCTGCCGGATAAACTCAACTTCTAATCCTTCACTCTGTGCCACTAACTCCATCTGTGGTGAAATAATACCTTCTTTAGCCAGTTCCAACTGAGTCATAGCCACCTCCACAAAATAAAACCAAGGGTCACAATCTCCTTCTACTGAACCCTTGGTCTAAACCACTGCTACTTCCCTACGCTCGCATTACCGAGATCAGGTTCCAAGGGTTGGCGTCAAAACGCCTCTCAGCCTTTGGGCACCCCTAGCAATTCACCTATTAAGTTTATGTCTTAATATTAACATAAGAGCGCTTGAAATGCAATGCACTTCGTCAATCTACCAACCGCACCCATTCCAGTTCAAATCCAACTTGCGCTACCATCTTGTATAAAAGGTAAAACTCCAACCGTCTCGGTGGCCAGATTGGCTGGCGGCATGGGGATAGTATAGATAACCTTCGCCTCGGACTCGTCCACTTCGATTCTCTCTACGAAGGTCTTCAAGAAAGCCTTCTTTTGCACCAGTTCGGATTCTTCAAGCAACTGTTTCAGGTCTTTCACGTAACTCTGTACGATTTGTGGGTCGGCAAGTTCAATCATCTGGCAGCGCAGTGCTTCTTCGGCCTCGGCCCTGGCCGCGAGCAATTCTTCCTTCTTCTGAAAGAGTCCCTTTATCCGTGGTGCGAGTTCGCCGCCTTTGAACTCGCCTGTCTCCAAAGCATCATAGAGCTTGCCCAGCCTGCTGTCTATTTCGGCAATCTGAGCATCAAGAAGCTCAAGTTTTTCTTTCTCATAGTCGGAATCCTGGGCAAGTTCCTCATTGGTCATTCTGACCAGTCCCTCCAGATTCTCCTCGGTGAGGATAGACCGCTTGATACGATCGACGAAAAACCGCTCAATCCTGTCTTTCGGCAGTAGCGGGGTATTGCATACCTCCCGGCCTTTTCTGCGAGCGTTTCCACACATGTAATAGAAGAACTTACCCGACTTCACGGCGTGGCCGATCAGTGCTGTGCCACAGTACCTGCAGCGCATTAGTCCGCTCAGGATGTACTCACTGTGAACCACTCTGGGGTGGGTTACTTTTGGCGCTCTGGCGGCCAATGCTGTCTGTGCCCGGTTAAATGTATCCCGGTCAATGATGGCGGTCCAGGCATCTTCAACACGAACTGGAGGCAAGGCATCACCACCCAGTTTCCTTCTCTTCCGCCTGTCCCAGACCAGTACCCCGATATAAGCCTCATTGCGGAGCATATGGTGCAGAGTAGTTGTTCCCCATTTTTTAGCCATCCCGGTGGTTAGGCCGTCACGGTTTAGCCCCTTGGCAATCTCCTTTAGCCCTTTTCCCTCTACACACTCCCTGAATATCCTTTGCACAACCGGTGCCGTTACTGGATCCGGCTCAAGCTTGCTCCTTTGGGTGTCTCCATCGCGAACCTTTACGATCTTGTAGCCGTAAGGGACATTGCCGCCGGCATAAAAACCCCTTGATGCACTCTCCCTCATCCCCCTGACCACATCTTGAGACAGGTTAGCTGAATAGAATTCGTCAATAACCTCGATGATGCCCTCAAGAAGCCTTCCCGAGGGGGTGTCCTCCACCGGCTCATTTATGGAGATTAGCTGGATGCCCTGCTTTCTAAGCAGGGACTTGTAGATTATGGAGTCTTCCCGGTTGCGGGCGAATCTAGAGAGTTTCCACACCAGGATGGCCTCGAAAGGCGGTGTTTTTTGCCGGGCGGTAGCAATCATCTGCTTAAAGCCTGGCCGATCTATAGAGCGCCCGCTCTCCGCCTCATCAATGTACTCCTTGACTACAATGTGACCATTGTGCGAGGCATATTCTCGCAGGGCTTTAAGCTGAGCCGAGATGGAGAGATCAACATCTTGCCGTTCCGATGAGACCCGTGCGTAAATAGATACCTTCATATAAACCCCCTGGACACCTCCCCTCTCACCCAGCTGGTTCAATGGGAAGGCGCCTTTTTCTTATCCTTTTTTCATCGACCACAATGATAGAGCTCGGGAACTCTGAGGCAGGTATAGACGCTATGACCCTGGCCATAAGTTCTACAATCTGCTTCTCACTGTAATTCCCATGACGGAACAAGACAAGCCCCGGGCCCTTGGAGCCAGCCAGAGTGAGGAGCCTGGGATAATCGAGGTCGGCGGTTACCACTACTCTCCCCTCCCCCTGAGCTTCATTCAGAACCGCTTCGTCAGAGGCACAACTCAAGCCAATATCACAGGCGTGCACAGCGTCATGACCTTCCTGCTCAAGCCAGCGTGCCAGAGCCGGGGACAAAGGCATATCCACCAGGAACTTCATGAAATAAGCTCCACTGTCTCTTCCTCAGCCAGATAAGCACCGTAGCGCAGGGCCTCGTCAATATCCTCTGGCTCAAGATAGGGGTAAGCCTTTAGAATAGACTCCTTGGTCTCCCCGCTGGCAAGAAGCCCCAGTATTCTCGAAACTGGAAATCGCAGGTCTCTGATACAGGGCTTCCCGGTGCAAATATTTGGGTCAATCCTGATACGCTCAAATTTCATGTTGATTCCTCCTCTGCTCTAGGCAAAACAAAATATACTCTTTTACTTAGCTTACTCCTCCCAGTGCCACTGGTCAAAGGCATAGTCTGGGGCTCTGCCTTCGGCGCACACCAGGGCCAGCACAGCCCCCAGGTGCCCCTGGGGGACGCACTCGACCCAGAGGTCGGCATCCGGTTTCAAGTTGAGGCAGCTTCCTTTGACGTTGCCCTCGGCGATGACCTGCTCCTCGCAGCACAGCCAGAAGGGACTATCCTCCAGGGTAACACGCGTGCCGGGTCGGACAAAGAAGGGAAACAGGTGGTTTCTCACCTGATAACGTACCCTGAGCGGCGAGTTTGGCTGAGGGAAGCCTTCATCGTCGTAGTCAGGCTGCAGCCAGACTACGGCACAGGGCACCTCAGCCAGGCTAACGTAGTGGATAGCCGCACTCTCAACGGAAGCCAGATACCGCTGAGCCAGACTCTCCACCGTCCGCATGCCAAAGGGGAGACGCAGCATATCGCCTCGGAAGAGTTGGGGCGGCATGTTCATGGCAGCAGCAAAACGGTTGGCCTGCTTCTCGTAGCGTCGGTAGGTAGCCGGATGGATGATGCAGCCCCGGGAAAGGTAGTTGAGCTGGCGGTGGCTAGCTATACAGAAGTGGCCCATGCCGTGAAAGATGCTGAAACGAATGCGGGCCTGGGGACGGTTCTGATTGATAAAGAGAAGGGAGCGTGACTCCTGTGGCACCAGGGCTTCATCGATGCCGCTGGCTGTCTCTTGAAGAATTGCCGGCGCCTTGGTAGGGTCATAGTAGTGAAGTTCTAATCCGCTCTCTGCCAGATACTTCAGCACCACGTCAATAGGAGTAGGCGGCCCTATCT
>CAZMZA010000142.1:0-3552 GCA_964570635.1 uncultured Dehalococcoidales bacterium | reverse complement strand
GAAGGTAATGGGTCTATTCTAGTTTTCGGTTGGTGATACCTGCTGGCATGGGAGGTTAAATGACGAAGAGTTCACCAGATGCCAGGAGCAGGGTCCACTTTGAACCAGACAATATTGACATTGTCGTGGAGCAGGGTGGCGATCTCTTGCAGGCGGCTATAAATGCTGGCGTGCAGATTAATGCCTCTTGTGGTGGGAATGGCGTTTGCGGCACCTGTAAGGTCTTGATTAGGAAGGGTGAGGTAGAGAGCGTAAGGACTGAGAAGCTCTCTGATGAGGAGTGGGAGCAGGGTATCAGGCAAGCTTGCCAGAGTCGTGCCATCGGTGACTTGACCGTTTATATTCCGGTAGAGTCACGGCTTGAGACTGCGGTCATATCCCGTGAGAGCAAAGAGGTGGCGGAAGCTCTAGTGACTGGCTGGAGATTCAATCCCCCCCTCAGCAAGTATTTTGTCGAGCTACCGCCACCTACCATGCGGGATAATGCCAGCGACCTGTCTCGGGTGCTGAGAGGCTTGAAGCGCCGGTATCACCTTGGCAACACAACTGTGGACTTTGACGTAGTGGAGAAACTGCCTAAGTTATTGCGGAGTAATGATTGGAAGGTGACGGTCACTACGCTTGTTACCGCAGTCAAAGCCAAGGCTGCTGACAGGCGCCGACCGAGGGTGATAAATATAGAAGCCGGGGACACCAGACAGAGGCACTACTCACTGGCACTCGACATCGGGACGACTACTGTCTGTGGCCAGTTGCTGGACCTGAACCGGGGTAAAGCCGTGGCTCAGAGTATAGCCTATAACGGGCAGATTAGCTACGGTCAGGACGTTATTAGCCGTATTGCCCACTCGCAGAAACCGGGTGGACTTAAGAAGCTGCAACAGGCGGTTGTAGCTACTATCAACGGTATCATTAAGGAGCTGGTGACGCAGAGCCGGGTCGAGGCAAAGTATATCGGGCACGTGGCTGTCGCTGGCAACACTACCATGATACAGATTCTGGTTGGTTTCGACCCTAAATATATAAGGTTGGCCCCTTATACTCCGGTAGCCAACTTTATACCGCCGGTGAAGGCAAACTCTTTAGGCATCAAGGTTGGCAAGCATGCTTACCTCTTTGCTTTCCCTCTGGTGGCCAGCTATATCGGTGGTGACATTATTTCCGGGATTTTGGGGTCGGGGGTTTATCAAAGGAAAGACCTGACGCTGTACATAGACATAGGGACAAACGGTGAGATAGTGATTGGAAACTCGGACTGGATGGTGGTCGCCTCTTGTTCTGCTGGCCCTGCTTTTGAGGGTGGTGGGGTGCGGCACGGTATGGTAGCCACTTCGGGCGCTATCGAAGACTTTGCCATTAATCCGTCGGATTTGGAGCCTGTAGTGGGCACTATCGAGGGGACGCCACCGAAGGGAATCTGCGGGTCAGGACTGATAAGTATTGTGGCCGGGCTTTATGAGGCGGGGATTCTGGGGGCCAATGGTAAATTCAATACTGACGTCTCCATGGGAAGGCTGAGAGAGGGGACTGATGGTTATGAATACGTCCTGGCCTGGGCATCTGAAACACAGACCGGTAAGGATATCGTCATCACCGAGGTTGATATTGAGAATCTGATTCGAGCCAAGGCAGCACTGTATGCGGGATACCAGACTCTGGCTAGGAGTGTGGGAGTGAGTCTGGCTGATATAGAGCAGGTGATTGTGGCTGGTGCTTTTGGCAGTCATATTGATATCGAGAATTCTATAACTATCGGGCTGTTCCCTGATATTCCCCGGGACAGGTTCATTTTCATCGGGAATGGCTCACTCATGGGAGCTAGACTATCTTCTTTCTCCACCGACTTGATGGACGATGCCCGAAGAGTGGCCAGAATGATGACCAATGTTGAATTTAGCGAAAACGTAGATTTTATGAATAACTATATGGCAGCCATGTTCTTGCCCCATACCGATGCCAGTGAGTTTCCTTCGGTGCGTAAGAGGCTGACCAAGTCGGATAATGATTCGAAGCCGAGGATAGCTGTTTGAGTTGCAATATCGCTCTAGCCGGTAAGGGTGGTACCGGGAAAACCTCTATAGCCACGCTGGTTATTCGTTACCTGATGAAGAACGGCTTGGGACCGGTCCTGGCGGTTGATGCTGACCCTAATATGAACTTAGGGGAGAGCCTGGGGCTGGAGGTGAAGCAGACGGTTGGCTCGATAATAGCCAGTTTTCAAGGGGAGAAGATAAACATACCTGCTGGCATGACCAAGGAGGCTTATCTGGAATACAAGCTGAATGATGCCCTGGTCGAAAGTAAAAAGTTGGACCTGCTGTCAATGGGCAGGGGTGAGGGCCCAGAGTGCTATTGCTACCCCAACCTTATCATGAGGAAATTCGTGGACACCCTGGCTGAGAACTATGCCTACACCGTTATGGACAACGAGGCGGGAATGGAGCACCTGAGCCGGAGAACTACCCAGAATGTTGATGAACTCCTGATAGTCTCCGACCACTCGGTCAAAGGTGTGCGGGCTGTGGCTAGGATAAGAGAACTGGTGGCTGAACTGAAACTGGTGGTGAAGAGGCAATGGGTGCTGATTAATTTTGCCCCGGCCAAGCTGGACGCTGTCATTAGCGAGGAACTAACCAGGCTGGGGATTAACGAGGTGACCAGCATACCTGAGGATAGGGAAATTTATGAGTACGACCTCAAGCTGAAGCCGTTGCTTGAGCTGCCTGATAGCTCCAAAGCGGTCATGGCAGTTGGCGATTTGATGGCTAAGCTTATTGGTAGGAACTGAGCAAGGTTCCAGTATTGAATCTATACAGGGGGTTGAAAAATGACGGCACAGATTATTAGTGGCACTGAGGTTGCGAAACAGATTCGTGAGGAGCTAACACGGGAAATCGCCGAGCTTAAAGAGAAGCACAATCTGGTACCGGGACTGGCTACTGTCCTGGTCGGGGAAGACCCGGCGTCCCAGGTCTATGTCGGGCAGAAGGAGAAGACATCCCTGGCTTTGGGTATTTATTCAGAGAGGCATGACCTGCCGGCCGAGACCGGTCAGCAGGAGCTGCTGGCGCTAATCGATAGGTTGAATAAGAACCCCAAGATTCACGGGATTCTCGTCCAGTTACCCCTGCCCAAGCACCTTAACGAGACCGAGGTTCTTTATGCCATCGACCCCAAAAAGGATGTTGATGGCTTTCATCCGGTGAACGTGGGTAAATTGATGATTGGTGAGCCTGACTTCTTGCCCTGTACCCCCCACGGTATCCAGCAGTTGCTCATCAGGACTGGCGTTGAGACGAAAGGGGCAGAGGTGGTGGTTTTGGGCAGAAGTAACATTGTCGGTAAGCCCATAGCCAATATCCTGCTGCAAAAGCAGGAAGGGGCTAACGCTACCGTAACTGTGTGCCATACGGCGACTCGAGATATTTCCTTTCATACCAAGAGAGCTGATATACTAATCGTGGCGGCCGGGAAACCCAAGGCGGTAACGGCTGACATGGTCAAGGAAGGGGTGGTGGTGATTGATGTCGGCGTCAACCGGATAGGTAAGAG
>CAZMZA010000141.1:0-3593 GCA_964570635.1 uncultured Dehalococcoidales bacterium | reverse complement strand
TCCCCAATGAGTGGACTTTAGCTACCAGTTGCACCATGGCTTCTACATCGTCAACCGTCTCCGTAGGCAGCCCGAGCATAAAATATAGCTTAAGACCTGTCCATCCCCGGTCAAAGGCAACCGCGGCTGTTTCCAGGATTTCGTCGTCAGCGCCAGGCTTATTGATGACACCCCTCAGCCTCTGACTCCCCGCCTCAGGGGCAAAGGTGAGCCCCGTTTTCCGACGACCAGGAAGAGAGTCCACCAGCGCCACCGAGGAGCTATCAAGGCGAAGGCTCGGTAGCGACACGGCAAGATTGGGGTAACGCTGAGCCAGATTGTTCACCAGCTGGCCGATGCCGGGGTAGTCACTGGTGCTCAGGGAAAGGAGGGATACCTCGTCGTAGCCACAGTTGGCCGTGATTTCCTCTACCGCCTGCATCACCTCCTCCTGAGTGCGCTCACGGACCGGACGATATATAACTCCTGCCTGACAGAAGCGGCAGCCACGGCTGCAACCCCTCTGGATTTCTACTACCCCCCGGTCGTGGACTACCTCAATATACGGCACCACAGGCCTAGTTACCGGGGGCGGCAGCTTGGAGACTATCCGGCGCTCAATGGTGGGGTGAGCTTGAGCGGCGGTGGGAGTAATACTCTTGATTACCCCATCGCCACCGTATTCCACGTGATACAGGCTGGGTACATAGATACCCGGGATGGCAGCTACTTGAGCCAATAGCTCCTTCCTGGAGCCTCTCTCGCCACGCCCTTTCCAATCCCGGACGCAGTCCAGCAGCTCAAGCACGACCTCCTCACCATCCCCAATTACAAAGAAGTCAATAAAGTCAGCCATAGGCTCCGGGTTAAGAACACAAGTGCCGCCGGCAATTATTAGCGGCTGGGAGTCGTCCCTCTCCGAAGCCAGGACCGATATTCCGGCCAGGTCAAGCATGTTAACCACGTTGGTATAGGTAAGTTCATAGCCAAGAGAAAAACCAATAATGTCAAAGTCCCTCAGCGGGCGCTTGGATTCAAGGCTAAACAGGGGGATACCTGCCTGCCGCATCGCTTTTTCCATATCCACCCAAGGGGCAAAGACCCTCTCCGCCAAAACGTCAGACTGACCGTTAAGCAGGTCATAAAGAATAGGCAAAGCCAGATTGGACATGCCTATCTCATATGAATCGGGGTAAGCGAGGGCAACCCGGATAGGCGTTTTGTCCCAGTCCTTTACCCGGCAATTCCACTCACCACCGGTATAGCGGGCTGGCTTGGTAACCTGATACAACATGCTATCGAGATAGGTCAATTCACCGCCTCCAGATTGCCTTTCCAACGGGGTTTAACACTTGAGGTAGTGATGGCCAGCTTGACTACGCAGCAAACAGAAGAAATCTCTCCAAGCGTCTATTATAGACTCTGGTCTCTTCCCAGTGCAACCTCACCGAGGTTAAATTGTACCCCGCCTTACCCTGTGCTAAAATCTTATCGGAGGGCTAGTCCGTTTCGGCTAGCCCTAAAGGTGTTTGGGGGACATGAGGTGAACCTGAATCTGACCCAGCTACTAAAGCTAATTGAGGAGATGCCCGCCTATCACCGGCTTGCCGACGGGCTTGAGGGAGATGATAGCACCAGCGCCGTGGTGCTTGAGGCCGCCAAGCCCTATCTCATCGCCGCTCTATACTACCGCCGGCGTCTGCCCCTCCTTATCATTACTGCGCAACCGGAAAATGCTAAAAGAATATACGAACAACTGCAAGCCTGGTGCGCTTCTGCGCCACTATTACTATTCCCCGAGCCTGATGCCCTGCCCTACCAGCGCATCGCCTCCGACAGGTCCAGCGAAATGGAACGGATACAGGTGCTTTCGGGGCTAGCCAGCGATGGGACAGCTAAAGAACCTCCATTAGTTGTCGCCTCAGCCCCGGCAATCATGCAGAAGACAACAGCCTATACCGACTTCACCGCTACCGCTCACACCATAGAGACTGGGATGGAAGTTGACCCGCTTAAGCTAATCGGGCAATGGCAGGCCATGGGCTACAGGCTGGAAAACGCCGTTGAGGTGCCGGGGACAATAAGCCATCGCGGGGGTATCGTTGATATCTACCCTGCTACCAGCGAGCTTCCCGCCAGACTTGAGTTCTTCGGCAACACCATAGACAACATACGGCTCTTCGACCCGGCAAATCAGCGCTCGCTGAAGCCGGTGCCATCAGTACCTGTCTGTACCGCCACGGAAATGCCGGGACTGTCACTCAGTAACCGACGCGAGCTGGAAAAAATACTGAGCGGTGTTGACCTGTCCAACTGTAACCCCGAAGTAACCCGGCAGCTTCAGCAAGAGCTGGACATGCTGATTGATGGGGAGAGACCAGACGACGTACAGTTCTACGCACCGCTGTTCAATCAAGACAGCCTGCTGAGCTACCTGCCCCGGGATACCCTTATCGTGCTTGATGAGCCCAAAAACATACAGCGAGCCACAGAAGACATACATACCGAAGCCGAAGAGCTGCGTGCCGAGAAGCTGAAAAAGAGGGAACTGCCCGGTAACTTCCCCAGACCGTATTTCACCTGGGAGGAGCTAGAGCCAGACCTGAGGACCAGTAAGTGCCTCACCCTCACCGCCTGGGATACCGGTGTAAAGGAGCCACCGTACCGGCTCGGTTTCACCCCCGCTGCCAGCTATGCCGGGCGGCTGCCCGCCTTTATCAAAACGGTTAAGCAGCTGCTGGGCCAGAGATACCGGCTCATACTGGTCAGCCATCAGGCAAGCCGCTTATCCGAGCTGCTCGATGAAGAAGACATCATCGCCCCGGCCCTCACCGAAATCAAGCAGATACCGCCACAGGGCTCTCTTACCCTGGTGCAGGGCTCGCTCGCCGAGGGCTGGGTGATGAATAACGACACCCACCTCTTCACCGACGCTGAAATCTTCGGCTTTGTCAAACAACGGCGCGCAACGAAGCGGCAGCCGGTGGCACGACACCGCTTTCTCGCTGAAATAACCCCAGGCGACTACGTGGTACACGTCGAGCATGGCATTGCCAGATTCGCCGGCGTTACCACAATGAGCACCGACAGCACGGAGAGGGAGTACCTGGTGCTGCAATATGCCGCTGGTGACAAGCTCTACGTTCCCACCGACCAGATAGACCGGGTCGACCGCTACGTAGGCGGCACGGAACAGCCCCCGGTGCTGAGCCGACTGGGCACACAGGAATGGACACGGACCAAGCAAAGGGTCAAGCAATCAGTCGAGGACATCGCCCAGGACCTCCTGGCGCTTTATGCCGCCCGGGAAGTGGTGCCCGGCTTCAACTTCTCCCTGGACACGGCGTGGCAGCAAGAACTTGAGGCCTCATTCCCCTACGTTGAGACGCCTGACCAGATGGAGGTGCAGCAGCAGGTAAAAGAGGACATGGAAAGACCAAAACCTATGGACAGGCTGGTCTGCGGGGACGTGGGCTACGGCAAGACCGAGGTTGCTGTCCGCGCCGCTTTCAAGGCGGTGATGGATAACAAGCAGGTGGCGGTGCTAGTACCGACCACGGTACTGGCCGAACAGCACTTTGCCACTATTAGCAGGCTGCTGTCCCCCTTGGGCT
>CAZMZA010000140.1:0-3618 GCA_964570635.1 uncultured Dehalococcoidales bacterium | reverse complement strand
GAAAGCGGGCAGGTGTGGGGCAAGTGGATTCTGCGCAAGGCTTTCGAGAATATTTTGCCGCCGGAAATAGTGTGGAGGACCAAGGCACCAATAGAGGTAGGAAGCGGCACCACCATACTCCCTTCTCTGTTTGATTCAAGAATCTCAGACCTTGAATTCAGCGAAAAGAAGAAGACATACCTCGACAGCGATAAAGTCGTCATCAGGAGCAAGGAGCACCTTTTCTACTACGAGATTTATAGAGATATGATAGGTGTGCCTCATGCCAGGGGCAGTAGTGCAAAGAGCTGTCCGGACTGTGGTGCGGACGTTGAGGAGGGAAGCTCATTTTGCAGGACATGCGGTGCTTACCCTGTATAGAGACTTGTGCGGGGAGCACCCGTTTCAGCCTGTAAAGAGGAGGCCAGTGGTACAGGAGACGAAGAAAAACGGAAAGACCTTCTATCTCTGTGAAGAATGTGGTTTCGCTTAGCTTTCAGCCGTTCTTGAGGGGAAAATTCAATCCTGGAATTGTTCTTGTCCCCAGCGTCTAAATCCATTACAAATCAAAAAGAGCACCAGACACCACCGCATTTTTAGTGGTTCCGGCGCTCCTCTTTTCCTGCCCACCTCACGAATCCCCGCATACTATAGTGCCAGCTGGCACTATTATAGTCTAGATTTTACGATTGTCCCTCTCGCCTCATCAGACCGTCAAGAATGAAGGCTTTGCGTTATTGACAGAAGTCCCTTTTCGTGCTATCAATGGCATAGAGGTGGATAGTGGAGACAGGGATAAAACAAAGTAGTTATGGCCAGGACTATTTCAGCGATTGCAAGCCAGAAATATATTACCCCTTTTATCTCACACTCGCTCAAATGCTAATCGAGCTATATAACCCCAAGAGGGTCTTGGATATAGGTTGCGGGCTGGGATATTTAGTTGATGCCTTCAATGGACTGGGGATTCGGGCACATGGCATAGATTTCTCTGAATATGCTCTGTCTCACTGCCCACCATTGATTAGAAACAAATTGAGAAATATAGACCTAGAACAAGAACAGGAGTGGCCGTTCCCTCCTGTATACTTTGAGCTAACAGTGTCATTGGCTACCTTTGAACACCTCAAGAACCCTGCCATCGCCATCTCGGAAATTGAGCGTACATTAAAAGTGGGGGGATTCGCCCTCATTACTGTACCTTCACCAATCAGCAATACCCTTAATACAATAATGCGCCGTTACAAAGAACCCACCCACGTTAGTGTTCTCCCGAGAGATAAGTGGATAGGGCTGTTTGAGGCACGGAATTTGTTTTATCAGGGGAATCTCAATATGATAAGGGCTTTTCGGGCTATTAAATATACCTCAAGATTAAGGAAGTGGCTACTTCATTCGCCTCTTGTTAGCCTCTATGCTCGATTGCCATATAACCTTGTTTTCAGAAAGCTGAATTGACTTACCTGCGCCTGATAAATTTCCAGATAGTCCCCACGATAACCCATATCCCAAAGCCCAAACCACGTATGCTCTTCACGTTCATTCTCATGCATCCTCCCAAGCTCCACCAACATATCCGGTGACTATGAATCACCAAACTCACTTAACCAATAAGGGGGAGCTAACAGCTCCCCCTGGTTCTCTATCAATGGTCGGGGTGGCCGGATTTGAACCGGCGACCACCTGAACCCCATTCAGGTGCGCTACCTGGCTGCGCTACACCCCGTCTTGTTTGGCTCTCTGTTGAGCATTCTAGCACAGCCTTTTCCCAAAGAGCAATAATCTTCTTGATTGAGCTTGCTCAGGGTTCCCTGACGCGGGTTAGCTCCTCCAGCCGGGTTTGAAAAGATTGCCGTTTTGAGTTATAAATTATAGAGTGCCAATGATATAGAGACTGCAGGTTATGGGAGGATTGCATTGACTAAGAAGGGACAGGGAAAGCCCAAGCGGGAGGCTACTAAGCGGCAGCTGGCGCGGTGGCAGCGGCAGAAGAAAAGACAGCGCCTTTTGTTCTTAGTAGGGGTTCTGGTTATCGCCGTTGCTTTGGTTACCGTAGGGGTTGGATGGTATATTACTCAGTATCGACCGCTGAACCAGACTGTAATCACAGTAAACGGTGTCAGCTTTGATATGAGGGACTACGTAAGCATGCTTGAATACTATGGCCGGGGTCAGTCTCCCGCATATCTGTACGGTCTGGTTGATTTGGTGGCAATAACTATCGAGGAAAATGAGTTAATCAGGCAGGGGGCTGAGAAGCTGGGCATAACTGTCAGTGACGCCGAAGTTGATGAGGAGCTGAAGAGCCGCGACCCGCCTCTAAGTAAAGACTACAGGGATGTGGTCAGGGTTGAGATGCTGATAGACAAACTGAAAGACGGGTATTTCGAACACCAGGTGCCGCTGTCTACCGAACAGGTTCATCTCCTGGCTATGTTCCTTGAGAGCGAGAGCCAGGCGACTGAAGTCAGGGCCAGGTTGGAGGCTGGCGAGGATTTTGCTGAGCTGGCGGGTGAACTCTCTCTGGAGGCCATTACCGAGTCAAAAAACGGTGACCTCGGTTGGCGGCCCGAGGAGGTTCTGGCTGAGCTGTTGGAGACATCGGTGCCCGTTGAGTACGCCTTTAATTCTGAGGTGGGTGTGCTCAGTCCACCTCTGTATGATGAGACAAGGGCCAAGAGTGTGGGGTACTGGTTGATTAAGGTCTCAGAGAGGGCAGAGGACTTGAGTGAAGCCAGTATACATGTGATACTGTTGGGTAGTGAAAAGGAGGCTCAGGACGTGAGAATGCGGCTGGAAGCTGGTGAGGACTTCGCCACTCTGGCTGGCGAGCTTTCTCAGCACGAGGCGTCTAAAGAAAACGGGGGAGATTTGGGCAGTATTTCCTCGGGGACCATGAGCTCGGCCGTGAACAAGTTTGTTTTTGGGCCTGAGCTGGAGCTGAATACTTTAAGTGAGCCTATCCGTGACGATTCAGTAGAAAGTACTGGTGGTTACTGGCTGGTGAAGGTTTTGGGTAAAGATGACCTTAGAGAAATCGCGGATGATGACAGGGAACTGCTGAAGGCTAAGGCTTTCCAGGCGTGGGTTGCTGAGTTGTCGAAAGACCCGGAGAACGAGACTGAAATCTATCTGAATGACGAGCAAAAGGCGTGGGCAATAGCTAAAATTACGGGGGGCTGAAAATGGGAAAAGGCAGCGTTGGCGTAGGTTTGGTGGGACTGGGGGTGGTGGGGGGGCAGGTGGCCAGAGTCCTGATGGGCAGGAGTGACGTTCTGTCGGAGCAGGTTGGTTGTCCCTTGGTCTTGCGGAAGGTGAAGGTTCTGGCAGAGGACTTGGCTAGGCCTCTGGCAAAGGAGATGGATTCTCACCTGTTTACCACCGATGCCGATGAGTTTTTCGGTAATGCCGAAATTGATGTAGTCATCGAGGCGATGGGTGGTGAGAACCCGGCGCTGGAATATATAAAGACGGCTCTCTCGGGCGGGAGGCATGTTGTGACATCGAACAAGGAAGTCATTGCCAAGCACGGGGCTGAGCTGCTGGCCCTGGCCCAGGAGCATGGGGTAGGGCTGCGCTACGAGGCGAGTGTCGGTGGCGGTATTCCCTTAATCTCTCGTTTCCAGCATGACCTGGTAG
>CAZMZA010000139.1:0-3646 GCA_964570635.1 uncultured Dehalococcoidales bacterium | reverse complement strand
ACCTTGTCCATGATATTCTCCAGCATTCCGGCTTTATCACTTACCTTGGCTCCACCAAGCAGTACGGTGAAGGGATGGGCTGGCTTCTGTAGTATACCCCCCAGGGCATTAATTTCTTTCTCAACCAGCAGACCAGCTACTGCTGGCAGGTAATTGGTAATGCCCACTATCGAGGCGTGTGCCCGATGACTGGCACTGAAGGCGTCATTGACATATATGTCAGCCAAGCGGCTCAGGGCCTTGGCAAAAGAGTCATCGTTTTTTTCCTCCTCTGGGTGAAAACGGACGTTCTCTAGGAGTAAGACCTCACCGTGGTTCAGTTTCTCCACCGCCCTTTCTACCTCAGCACCGATACAGTCCTTGGTGGTTGCCACTGGCTGACCCAGAATTTTCGACAGGCGCTGGGCAACAACACCCAGTCGCAGTTTCTCAGCCACTTTACCTTTGGGGCGGCCCAGGTGGGAGCACAGAATAATTTTTGCTCCCCGACTGATAAGATAGTTAATGGTCGGGAGCGTAGCTTGGATACGGCTATCATCGGTGATGGCTCCGGTTTCTTCATCTAAAGGAACGTTGAAGTCAGCCCTCACCAGGACCCTTTTGCCGCTGACGTCTACGTCCCTGACCGTCATCTTATCCATCGGCTTCTCCTGGGGGCTTATTGTTTACCGCAGGGACTTTTTGTAATAGCTGACCCATTAAGATTTCCCCTCCAGTACTTGTCGGCTGCCTGGTGGCAAACAAAATGAGAAGCCACCGTTACCCTGCCGGTAATGCAGCAAAACCTGCGCTAACGGAACCAGAGTTACTCCGGCGGCTGTCACGGGATAGTTACGTTTGCCTCTGTCTATATAGTCTCCTTGGAACCACTCAACGATAGAGAACTCGGGCTGTGGTTGCCACATAGAGTCAAGACCTGCCGGGCTATTCCTGGGGCATCAAGGCTGTATTGGGCACGGAGAGTAGCCTGGGAACCCTGCTCCACGAACTCATCGGGGATACCTAGGCTGCTTATCCGGACATCAACTATACCTGCTTCCTGAAGGAGGCTAGCTATACTACTGCCAAAACCACCGCTGAGGGCATTCTCTTCAACGGTGACTATACGCTTGATGTGGCTGGCCAAGTCTGTTATCAGGGCTGAGTCCAGCGGCTTGACAAAGCGGGCGTTAACCACGGTGGCTTCAATCCCGCTCGGGGCCAGATAATCCTGGGCAGCTTCAAGAGCAGGAGCTACCGTGGTACCTATAGCCAGTATGGCTACATCCTCTCCATGCCTTAGGACTTCTCCCCTACCTATGGGAATCTCGTGCAGCTCGGTATCCAGTTCTACCCCTGTCCCCGAGCCGCGCGGGTATCTAATGGCTATGGGATGGCTGGTATTGACGGCAGTATAAATCAGGTGCTGGAGCTCATTTTCATCCTTGGGCGCAGATACGATTAAATTGGGAATCAAGTTTAGATATGAAATATCAAAGGTGCCCTGGTGGGTTTTACCGTCGTCACCGACTATGCCGGCGCGGTCAATGGCGAAGATGACCGGCAGGTCCTGGAGGCAGACATCGTGTATAATCTGGTCGAAGGCGCGCTGGAGAAAGGTAGAATATATAGCTACAATGGGGACGAATCCCTGAGTCGCCAGTCCAGCGGCAAAGGTGACCGCGTGCTGTTCACAGATACCCACATCAAACAGGCGTTTCGGGAACTCAGTCTCAACAATGCTCAGACAGTTTCCGTCGGGCATAGCCGGTGTTATTGATACCAGCCTGGGGTTATCACGTACCAGGCGGAGCACCGTTTGAGCAAAAACCTCACTGTATGTTGGTATTGCCTTGGTACCTGTCCCCTTAGCCGGCACGCCGTGAAAGTAAACGGCGTCGTCCTCTGCCGGGGTGTAGCCTTTACCCTTAGTGGTAATGACGTGGACCAGGGTTGGCTTGGAGTGGTTCTCTCGAGCATGGGTAAGGGTTATCTCAAGTTCGCGGATGTTATGCCCGTCAACGGGTCCTATATAGGTAAAGCCGAGTTCTTCCCAGACTATGGTTGGCATAACCAAGCCTTTGAATCTGCTCTTGGCTTGCTGGCTTAACTGCCACAGCCTGTTGCCTAAAGGAAGCATGGTAAGGAGGCGCTGGCTTTTCTCCTTTGCCTTGCGGTACCGGTGGTCAAACCGTACTCTGTCCAACAGCTTGGCTATAGCGCCGACAGTGGGCGAAATTGACATCCCGTTATCATTCAGGACCACAATCAGCCTGGAGGTTAAATGCCCCGCCTGGTTAAGCGCCTCCAGGGCCATTCCCCCCGTTATAGCTCCGTCGCCGATAATAGCCACCACATCGTAGTCGTCACCGGAAAGGTCACGGGCAATAGCCATACCGAGGGCAGCCGACACCGAGGTACTGGCGTGACCGGCGCCAAACGGGTCATGCTCACTTTCACTGCGCGAGGTGAAACCGGATAATCCTCCGTATTGTCGGAGGGAACCGAGGCGGTGCCGTCTCCCGGTAAGCATCTTGTGCACATAGCTTTGATGTCCCACATCCCAGATGAGCTTATCCTGTGGACTATCAAATATCCGATGCAAAGCTATGCTAAGTTCAACCGCCCCCAGATTGGAGGCCAGATGACCACCATTATTGGAAACTACAGCTACCAGTTCCTCTCTGATTTCAGAGGCTAGCTGCTTAAGCTCCTTTTGCGTCAGCCCCTTCAAGTCTTTGGGTTCATTTATCTTGTCCAGCAGTCCAGCCATTTCTACCTCATTGACCAAGCTGCAAACTGCCCTCATACTAGCAATGTGGAGGAATGATTGTCAAGGTGATTTTCCGTTTCCTATAAGGGACTGTGCCTCAGCCCAGCAAATTAGCTTGACGCTATAGAAGCTCTCTGTTACACTCTCAATTTGTACTGTGGAAGAAGCGCTGTTACTCTTCATAAGTCGTACCTACGCCATGATACAATGGCCCGGCGTGGTAATACTTATGGCTATAGAAAGTGCCTGTATTCCGTTACCCAGTGAGTTAATTATGCCCCTTGCTGGCTGGATGCTGGTCAAGGAGCAGCTACTGGCAGTGGAATATACCCTGGTGGCCGGTGCCTATGGAGCGTTAGGCTGCACTATTGGCTCGGCGGTGGCCTATGGAGTTGGTATGTGGGGTGGCCGCCGCTTCCTTTATAAATACGGTAAATACGTTCTCGTCTCTCGCCATGACCTTGACCTGGCTGACCGCTGGTTTGAGAGGTGGGGTAGCTGGGCAGTCTTTGTCTCGCGGCTGTTACCGTTAGTACGCACCTTTATCAGCTTGCCAGCCGGGATAGCCAGGATGCACTTTGTCAAGTTCTTAATCTATAGCTTTCTCGGCTCGTTCATCTGGTGCGTTGGCTTGGCCTACGGGGGTTATCAGTTAGGCGAGCACTGGGAGCAAATACGCGTCGTCATGCGCCCTTTTGACCCGCTCTTTATTGCCCTGTTTGTTGCCCTTATCGGCTGGTATATTTATAGGCACCTGAAACACTCCAGACCAGCCGGGTAGTGGTAAACAGAGTGGCTCTCTTGCTTGACCTCCCTTTTAAGCCGTGCTACATTTGAATAGTTGGTGACCTCGTCCCGGTAGCTCAGGCTGGATAGAGCGGCTGCCTTCTAAGC
>CAZMZA010000138.1:0-3648 GCA_964570635.1 uncultured Dehalococcoidales bacterium | reverse complement strand
ACCTATGGTCATGGCTCACCTTCTAGCTCTTTTGCCACAGAACTAAACATCGGTATTATTACCGGCAGGAGCAGAAGGGCTGCCCCCACATACTGCCAGAAAACCGGCTGTATATCCCCCTGGATAACGACGTCATCCCCAACCTCTATGCCCTCGGACTCACCGGCATTCACCTCTAGAAACCATCGCGCTCCAGGCAAACTACTGTTGTCGAGGTACGCCTCCTCACCAGGTTGAACGTTGTGAAGGACGCCAACCACTCCCTGGCTGCTGTTGATAAAGATGATATCAAGAGCAAACAGCATCCGGGACATGTCAATCTGGATGTAGCTCTGGTCGAATCCCAGGTCAAAGAGCATCCCGGTACCAGCGGGCATGCTGGCGACTCCGCTGAGACCCTGTGTTAGCTCAGCTGGAGCCGTAGCTACCTCCACGCTCCACTGGCTACCGTTAATTGCTACTACCGCTTCTCCCGTCATTTTCTTCTCCCCATAGACTCTGGTACCATTCCTTGTGCTCTTCCCCGGCAACTTTGCGGTAACGCATCGTGGTGTTTATACTCTGGTGGCCGAGGTGCTCCTGGAGAAGCCTCAAGCCATCCCCGGAATCGTTGCGCTTAACCGCTTTAATGGCAAATGCATCTCTCAATTTGTGCGGGCTAACATGGTGCACTCTTCCTGTTTCAGGGTTTACCAGGCTCCCCATCCCAACTCTCTCAGCACAATCCTTCACTATCTGCCAGGCCCGGTGACGATTTATGCCAAACAGCACTTTTTTACCATTGCGAGAGACCGGCCCGCCGCGGTCAATGTAGTCCCTTACCATGGCCAACGTATCACCGTCTACCGGCAACGACCTCACTCGGCGATGCTCCCTTTCCTGGGCTACTGCCCGTTTTACTAACTCTCCGCAACCAGGACAAAACTTGGCAGTTTTACTCAGCCTGGTCCCGCAACCAGGGCAGGAGAGATTTGTTCTCAGCTTCAGGTGCGTAATAGTTACCGTGCCAGCAGTGAAATCGATATCACCAACGGCGATGCCCAGGGTTTCAGAGATGCGGCAGCCCAGGCGGAAGGTAAGCCGAATAATCAGCTTATCTCGCAGATATTCGGCGGCCTCTTCCAGCATAACTATCTCTTCCGGAGTGAGATACACTTTAGACGCCTGCTTTTTCTCTTGCTCTACTCCTCGACTCATCATTACCATCCTTAATTTGAGACCCGGCATACACTAGACTTGTAGCCATCACTATCGACTAGATAACATTCAGCTGTGCATGGAGTTTGAATAAGGTCATTACCAGGCGAGGTATAGTTATAGCTTTGCCCGGCAAGCAAAGTCAGTGTAATTTGTTTTATTACTCGCCAGTCAGACCACTCCCAATACCAGCCCATAGTTTCATCGCTCCACATCATCCGGTAGTCCCTCCTGTACTGGGTTACCGTCTTTGTGGCTGCAGAATCACCGGTGTTGGTTATGGTAGCCGAGAAGTTCACCTGTCGCCATGTTCCTACACCGGATGGACCTACCGAGCACGTAACGTTAGAGAATGCCCAGGGCACTATTCGTATTACTGCCGTGAAGCTACCAGTTAAGCCGTTTACCGACACTTGATAGGTTCCCTCTGTAGATGGACTCACTTTGAAGACTACCTGCCTGGATTCATCCGACTCCAGCTCCACGGTCTGTTCCACCGTGGTGCTCCCTACCGTCAAGACTACTGTCTTGCTTCCGGCAACCTCACCGTAATTGGTAGCTGTAACGCTGATAGTAACCTCTTCACCGACGTCAGCTTCATCAGGCTCAATAGTCAGGTTCTCCAGCCTGATGTCGGCTGTCTTTGCTACCATAGCAACGTTAAGTTCGTTGTTTCCCACCTGGAGAGTTACGCTCGCCCCAACCGTGTGATACCCATCCTTCTCAAACCTTACACTGTAGGTACCAGGGTCTAAATCGGCAAAGGAGTAACCGCCAGTCGAGTCTGCATAGGTTTCCATACCGTTAAGGGTCGCCAAGACGTCAGCGAGGGCTGACCCAGTCGAAGCGTCAGTCACGATCCCGTACAGGTTTGCCTTCTCAGGTGCTGGCTCAGGTGGAGGAGTGGGGGACTCCGGCTCACCGGGCTGCAGGCATGAAGAGACCGCTGCCGCCATCATTACAACCATCATACCGGTTATGGCTATCTTTTCTTCTTCCATGCCACTCTCTCGCTACTTAACAGCCTTCAATATCATCGGCATCATTGCCATGGTCACCATCGGTCCTAGCAGCTGGGTTATATCCGTTACGCCTGCACTGGCCGCTGTCGCCGCCGCTGCGCCGCTTATTACACCCCAGCCGATGTTGCTGTCTTTTCCCGCTGGATAGCCCTGAGGCTTCACGGTGTAGGCGGGTATCAGCAGTTTAATCTGGTCCAGCGGCATCATGAGCTCTTCGTTCCGGTATGCCCTCTGGAAGATTTCCCAGAACAAACCTAATGAACCGGACAGAGTTGGCGCTGAGAATGATGTCCCCGACTTAACCACGTAGCTGTCTTTTGACAGGCTGCTGGCGGTCAGCATCCTTACGCCAAATCCCGCCACGTCAGGTTTAACCAGCCCTTCCACCGTCGGTCCCCGAGATGAATACTGCCACACCTCAAAGGGCACGAATGTCATCGAGCCGCAGGCAAGAACGTCATCGTCGCACGCCGGACACATTATGGTGCCCGGGTTAGGCCCACTGTTGCCGGCAGCCGCAATGGTGAACAGCTCCTGCTCTTCCAGCGCTGCCCTTATCGCCAGCCGAATCGGGTCATCAGGGTCGCCCGTGTCATCTTTGCCGAAGCTCATGTTCATTGCCCCCGGATTCATGGGGTCTGTTCTGGAGAGCTGCCTGGTCACGGCTTCCTTGTTGAGTCTGACACATTCCTCAATTCCCATCACCACGGTTTCATCATCCCCCTTCCCCTCATCATCGAGCACCTTTATATTCATAAGGTTCGCCCCGGGGGCGAAGCCGCTTTCCTCTCCGGCGGCGTGTCTCCCACCGGCGGCTACGTAGGCAACACCGGTACCGTGATCGAATATGTCGTCGGTAGTGGGTGAACTGGTGAAGTTAGCTTCATGCACAACCTTGCCGGCCAGAGCCTCGTGGTCTTTCCTGATGCCGGTATCGAGGACACATAAAGTGTAGCCCTGACCGGTAACCGGAGGAGAGTAAGCAGCCCTGAGCTGGTAGATTCCGGTCATCACACTGGACAGTGATGACGCGTAGGTTGCCGGCACTACACTACTTCCAACAAGTGGAGTCTCAACCGGAATGCTGCTGATTTGCTGGTGTGAAACACCCCCTATGCTCTTCACTACCAGGCCGGGGACTGTTCTCAGCGCGGCCAATCCTTTATCATCCAGGTCGCAGAATATCTGCCTGGAGACTGAAGCAACCTTGATGTTTCTGCCTCCGCACCGACTGACTTCACTTTGCAGCTGCGATATAGTAAGCCCTTTGGATACCACTACATACCTCATTTACTTCTCCTTAACCGGCTGTTTTCCGACCAGCCCGTTTATCCGCCGGTCCAGCCGGCCTATTCTCTTGTCAAATCCTTCGATCTGCTTCTCATAGCCGTGCACTTTGCTGTTCATGCCATCCACCTTACCCTCAAGG
>CAZMZA010000137.1:0-3684 GCA_964570635.1 uncultured Dehalococcoidales bacterium | reverse complement strand
GTCACCAACCAGTGGGTCAATTCCTATAAGCGGCTGGTTCCCGGCTATGAGGCGCCGGTGTACCTTTCCTGGGCACGGCGAAACCGAGCTGACCTGATCAGAGTTCCAGAGTATAAGCCAGGCAAGGAGAAGAGCACGAGGATAGAGTTCAGGTCGCCCGACCCTGCCTGCAACCCCTATTTTGCCTTCAGTGTGATGCTGGCCGCCGGGCTGGAAGGGATTGAGAAGGAATACGAGGTCCCCGAACCAGTGGAGGAAAATGTATATCACATGACCGGTTCTGAGAGGCAGAGAAGAGGTATAGAGACCCTGCCAGCCAACCTCCTTGAGGCTATCCATCTTACGGAAAAGAGTGAGCTGGTGCGAAGAGCCCTCGGCGACCACGTTTTTGATGCTTTCATCAAAAACAAGAAGATAGAGTGGGACCAGTACCGGACTCAGGTAACCGAATACGAGGTAAAGAGATACCTGCCCATACTGTGAGTTGAGCACAGTTCATCGGAGGACTTGGTATGCGCACACTGCGGATTGGCATGGCTCAGATAAACACCACTGTCGGCGATTTTGCCGGTAACACACGGAAGATTCTGGAGGCTATGGCCCAAGCCAGGTCGTGGGGTGTCGACCTTCTCGCCGTCCCTGAGCTTGCCACCTGCGGCTACCCGCCAGAGGACCTCCTTTTTAAGCCAAAGTTCATCGAGGAGAACCTGCGGTGTCTGGACAAGATAGTCGCTGACTCGTCAGGGCTTACCGTTGTGGTTGGCTTCGTCGATGCCAAAGAAGACATTTACAGTGCCGCCGCAGTAATCCATGATGGCAAGCTTGCCGGTATCTATCACAAAATATACCTGCCCAACTATGGTGTCTTTGATGAGAACCGCTACTTCCAGGCCGGCAACGAGTGTCCCGTGTATACCATTGCCGGCATCGGTGTCGGCGTAAATATCTGTGAGGACCTCTGGTACGAGGCCGGGCCAGCCACGATACAGGCATACGCCGGGGCCGAGATGATAGTGAACATAAGTGCTTCGCCATATCACTTCGGCAAAAAGGACTTCCGAAAAACACTCTTCAGTACCCGTGCCTCAGACAATGCAGTCATCATTGTTCACACCAATATGGTGGGGGGACAGGACGAGCTGGTCTTTGACGGCAACAGCATGGTGTTTGATGCAAAAGGAGCGCTGATAGTTAAAGGCAAGCACTGTGAAGAAGACTTTATAGTAGCCGACCTTGATGTCGACGCAGTCTTTCGGACACGTCTTCACGACCCCAGAAGGAGAAAGTCGGCGCTACTCTCGGAAGAGCAGCCGTGGCATGCGACCAGAATAAAGGTATCTGAAGTACCTTCCGCTGCCCCGAAACCACCGCTTGAGCCAAGGCAGCTTCAGGTGCTCAGCCTCCAGGGTGAAATATACGATGCATTGGTGCTGGGCACACGCGACTATATCCACAAAAATAGCTTCGAGAAGGTAGTGATTGGGCTTTCCGGAGGAATTGATTCCAGTCTGGTGGCAGCTATTGCTGTCGATGCTCTTGGTCCGTCAAACGTGGTCGGGGTAGCAATGCCTTCCCGGTACTCTTCCCCGGAGAGTCTATCAGATAGCGAGTTGCTAGCCCAAAATCTAGGCATAAAACTGATAACCATTCCTATTGAGAAGGTTTTTCAAGCCTATCTCGACACACTGGCCGACTCTTTTCAGGGGACTGAACCCAATATAACTGAGGAAAACATTCAAGCTCGTATCAGAGGTAATATCCTTATGGCGCTATCAAACAAATTCGGCTGGCTCGTCCTTACCACAGGCAACAAGAGTGAAATGGCTGTCGGCTACACCACGTTATATGGAGACATGGCGGGCGGCTTTGCCGTGATAAAGGATGTGCTTAAGACCATGCTCTATGAGCTGGCCAGGTACCGAAATTCACTGGCTGATGATAAGCTTATACCGCCCGCTATCATAGCTAGGTCTCCCTCGGCTGAATTAAAGCCCGACCAGCGGGATACCGACCTTCTGCCTCCGTATGACATGCTTGACCCCGTCCTACAAGCCTACGTTGAGGAGGACAGAAGCGTCGAAGAGATTGTGGCTGCGGGAACCGACGAAAAGTTAGTAAGGAAAACCGCCCACTTGGTAGATACGAGCGAGTATAAGCGCCGCCAGGTGCCGCCAGGGGTCAAGATAACAGCCCGGGCTTTCGGTCGTGACCGTCGATTGCCTATTACCAATAAGTTCTACGGCTGACAGGTGGTCAAGGGATAGTCAGATGCGAGTGGCGAGCCACGTTTCCATGTCAGCCAGGACCTGCATACGCTCCGGCTCATTGAAAATCTCGTGGTAGAAACCCTCATAGAGCTTCAGTGTCTTATCCCTCGAGCCTATCCTTTCGTATAACAGCTGGCTACCTTCCGGGTCAGACAACCGGTCAGCAGTTCCGTGCATAATCAGAACAGGCAGCTTTATCTCTGGCATTTGAAGCCCTATCGTCTGCATTACCTCAAGGAGCTCAATACCTAACCGGACGCAAATCTTGCCTCGGTACACCAGCGGGTCGTTTACATAGGCATCCACGACGGTCTCATCCTGGCTGATAGCAGAGGCATCGATGACATCGATACCCATTTTCGGTAAGAGCCGTGAGAGTACGCGGGCAATGATGATTAGTCCCGGTGCCACGCTAGCACCCAGCTTAAGAGCCGCCCCGGAAAGAATGAGCCCGTCAAACTCATCCTGATGGTGTACAGCACAGGCGGCAGCACTAGTGCCTCCCATGCTGTGCCCGACTATGAAAATCTTGGCGTCGCGATGCTTACCGCGCACAATATCTAAAAATGTCCTGAGGTCGTTGACGAAGTAGGAAAAGCGCTCAACATAGCCTCGTGGACCCGGTGACCTGCCATGCCCGCGCTGGTCAAAACCATAGACCGCATAGCCTCTGGGTACGAAGTAGTTGACCAGGTTCGTATAGCGTCCACTGTGCTCAGCCAATCCGTGGACGACTACCAGTACCGCCTGGGGGTCCCTGGCTGGCAGCCAGCACTGGTAGTAGAGACTAAAGTTTTTCTGTCCTCTGAAACTACCTTCTACATGTTCCATGTTTCTGGCTCATGTCACTAGAAACATGCCTAATGAGTACCGTCCTGACAGATGCTCTGCCTTCACATCCTGGTTGGTAAACTTATCGGAGGCCCCTCTCCTCAAGAATCTTCCGGTGAAGCGTGGTGAAGTCCTGCGGCGGCGTTCCCTCTGATTTTGCTCGCAGTTTTGCCGCTGACGCCGGACATTGCACGACACAAAGACCGCAGCCCACACACCAGTCCTCGTCAACGGTTAGGATATCATTATCCCTGGTAAGAGCATCCACCGGGCACACCGTAACACATGTACCGCAGGCAAGGCACTCTGCCTCATCGGTCTCTCTAATAAAATAGGTAGCTATGACAGTATCCCTGGGTGCCCGTCTTCTCTTGATGGTACCCAATGCCCAGCAGCAGCAACTGCAGCAGTTACAACTGCTCTTTATGCCTCCCAAGGCGTTATCAACAAAGTGGACTAGCCCGTCCTCCTCCGCCTCTCTGACTATCTTGAGCGCTTCCTGCTTGGTGACCTCACTGGCCGCCTTCCTTTCAAGCAATCTCTCCACCCTCAAAGCTAGGCGATTCCGTTTTAGCTACGAAATCAG
>CAZMZA010000136.1:0-3703 GCA_964570635.1 uncultured Dehalococcoidales bacterium | reverse complement strand
ATCTGAAGCACCCTCACCGGCATAACGCGCCGAGAGCCGACCCGGCTCCCCACCCAGGGCATCAACCTCCAGCCCCGAATCGTCAGCCAGAGTAATTAGCTGGCTTTCACCAGCCAAGGCTACCGCCTTCAACCTAGCATTTTCCTCAAGGCTCTTTCCGGTCTCAGCCACCTCCGTGGTGATGCCCTGCTGAGCCAGAGTAACCAACTCACGGGGAAGGTCTCGCAGTAGATGCTTGTATTCACGCACCTTGCCCTGATTATTTGTCGCCAGGAGTAGCTTGGGCAGCAATGTAACTCCAAAGCAAAAGATAAAGGCCTCAGAGACTGCCGATGAACTCGTCCAGGGTCATACCAGCCATAGTCATGGTGTGAAGCGTTCCCCTAGCACCCAACTCCAAGGCCATTTTGGCTATAACATTGTTATCCGGTGCTTCCAGGATATTGACAAAGTCATACGGGCCCAGCACGGCATACTGAGCCAGTATCTTCACCCCCATGGCTTCTACTTCCCGGTTAACCTCTTTTATCCTGGCCGGGCTCTCCTTCAGCGTTTTCCTTCCCTCATCAGTTAGATTGCTAAGCATGATATAGATTGACATTTGTCCCGCTCCTGCTCAAAGGCTGCGTATAATGGTCACACCCCTACCGCCTGGCTCACTCAATATCAACGAACCTACCTGCCAGCTTACTCGCCACCTGGGGCATAGTAGTATATTCCATCTCTTCCAGGGGAAGGCGGTGCGGCTCAAAGGGACCATGACGACGCATAAACTCGGCAACCTCAAGTGCCTGCTGCCGGGCCAGGTCGAATGACTTATCAACAAACATGTCACGAGGTCCCACCAGCTTACCTCCGGAAAGCTGGAAGCCAAAAGCCACCACCCTGGGCGGACCATCGAAACGGGTCGGGGTACTATCGGCCACGGATACCGGCATCAGGGGACCATGGTGCGAACCCCGCATCCAGCCTTCCACCAGTATAGGCACGGTGAACGGTTCCAGCACCTCACCGACCGCCGGGAACTCCCCCTGAGAGCGAACAACACACACCGGGTCATCCTTACCCACGTACCGCCCGGCAATCAAAGCCAGACGCTGGGTGGAAGATACCGCCGCTATCTCCTTGGTTTCCCGATGATAGACTGCCTTTACTATATAGCGTGATGGTGCCCCGATAAATACCAGCAGGTCATAAATCTCTTCCGGGGCATCAAAGATTATCTTCTTATGCTCCTTTACGTCGTGCACCTCAAAAGAAAAACCGCTGTGCATATTGGAGGCGATAACCAGCCCGATGGTATTGAACGGGTCAGCAAACATCCTGTATAGCGGCAAATTCCAGGCCCCCGCCGAGGTCTTGTCAGCCGCAAGGACAATGATTGTCTCCGCAGGCCGCTCCTCAAACTCCATTTCCGCCACCCCGGGACCCATCCCCCTTACGTTGCCAGAAAAGGCGTCAGCCAGCATATCCTGCCCGGCGCCATGAAGTTTTAGAGACTTAGCCAGATCGGTGCAGTCGATAAAAGTGTCCCAGGCTAGCTTATGAATTCTCTCGCTGTCAACGCCCTGCTGATGAGTCATAATGAGTTGCAGGTCATCCCCACACTTGCTTACACAACAGTCAACGAGCAATCCTTCCCTCTTAGCCTTAGCCAGACACTCAGCCCCTTTAGCTAATAAATCCGGGTGAGAATCTGAATGTCCTACATAGCCGCCGACATCAGCCTTAATGACACTCACCGTGATAGACATAACTGCCTCCTGAGACTCTGCTTTACTAATCAGGCAATCTTGATTAACCCTACCAAGAGACGAGTTTAGCAACTTACCCCAGCCATGTCAAGGAAGAGTCAAGGACTACAATTACTGCCGCCATGATGATATAATGCATCCATATAGAAAGAGGGGTGAGCGGCAATAGAAATAATCCCGGCCATAGATTTGAGAGAAGGTAGATGTGTTCGCCTGTATCAGGGCAACTATGACCAGGAAACGGTGTTCTCTACCGACCCGGTAGAGACTGCGCTGCGCTGGCAATCACTGGGGGCACCAAGGCTACACATCGTTGACCTGGACGGCGCCGCTACAGGCGAGGTCTATAACCTGGACATTATTAAAGAGATAGCCAGTGCTCTGTTGATTCCTACTCAACTGGGTGGGGGCATCCGCCACCTGAAAACAATAGAGCAGCTGCTTAGAGCCGGCGTAGAGCGTGTCATCCTGGGTACCGCCGCCGTGGAGAACCCCGACCTCGTGGCAAGGGCATGCCGTAGCTTCAACGAGTCCATTGTCGTCGGTATTGACGCGAGAGGGGGACAAGTCGCCGTACGCGGCTGGCAGGAGCAGACGGAACTGGGGACCATAGAATTTGCCCGCTCCATGATGAAACTCGGGGTAAAGCGCTTCATCTACACAGACATCAGTCGTGACGGCACCCTTACCGAGCCAAACTTTACCGCTATCTTCGAACTTATCAGGGCCATCAAGCCACCAGTCATTGCCGCTGGCGGCATCTCATCGTTAAGCCACCTCCTGATTCTAGAACGGCTCGGCGTAGAGGGCGCCATAGTAGGTACAGCACTTTATACCGGGGACATCAACCTGAAGCAGGCTATAGCTGCCATCAGCCAACCAAAAGGGAGGTAAACTGACAATAGACCTGAAGTTTAATGAAAATGGCCTAATCCCAGCCATAGCCCAGGATGCTGATACTGGAGAGGTGCTGATGCTCGGCTATATGGACGAGGAAGCACTCCGCCGCACCCTCTCCAGCGGTGAAGCCTGGTTTTACAGTCGCAGCCGACAGGAGCTGTGGCACAAGGGGGATACCTCAGGTAACATCATCAAGGTGCTTGCCGTATGGAAGGACTGCGATAGCGATACGCTCCTGCTTGTAGCAAAACCAACCGGCCCCGTATGCCACACGGGTAATAAGACCTGCTTCTTCCAGAAGCTGACGGAGCAAGATTTGGCATCAAGCAACGCCGAGGAAACTTAAGCCGCCTCCTCAACCTGCTCCAGCTCTACCACCTTCTTTAACGCCGATACGGCAACCTCAAGCTGACCATCATCGGGCTCTCTCGTCGTCAACGACTGTAGCCACAGCCCAGGGGCCAGAATAGCCCTGACCAGACTGTTGCCGGTATGCCTGGCCCCAAAATAGGTGAACTCATAGGCGAGGGCGGCGATAAGCGGGATGAGGACAATTCGAGACAGCACCATCAGCCAGAGCGATGGCAAACCAACCAGAGAAAAAACGATAATGGATATAATCAACACGGCAAACAGAAAGCTGGTGCCGCAGCGGACGTGCGCCGTACTGTATTGTCTGACTGCCTCCACCTCCAGGGGAGTACCATTCTCGTAGGCATTTACTGTCTTATGCTCAGCGCCGTGATAGGCAAAAACACGCTTGAGGTCAGGCAGCAGCCCTACCGCCCCCAGGTAGGCAGTGAAGATAACCACCCTTATACACCCTTCTACAAGACTAAATATCAGGGGAGAGGCTATATAAGGGCCGAGCAGCCTGGTCAGAAAGAGAGGGGTTATAAAGAAGAGGGCAACAGCAAAAGCCAGAGCCACTGTCAGCGTGAGCCAAAGCAGCCCTCCTGAAATCTTCTCATTTTCCTCCTCCAGAGAGACATTTGCCGAGTAGAGCAGGGTCTTGATACCCAGAACCAGAGTCTCAATCAAGACTATGA
>CAZMZA010000135.1:0-3722 GCA_964570635.1 uncultured Dehalococcoidales bacterium | reverse complement strand
ACATCAGTCCTCAGGTCGTCGGGGCCTATCTTTACATCGACATCCCCCTCTGCTTCCGGCATAACCTCCACCAGAGCGAAGGAGGTGTGACGGGCGTGGTCAGCATCGAAGGGAGAAAGGCGAACCAGACGGTGGACACCGTGCTCTGATTTCAGGTAGCCACAGGCGTAATCGCCCTTCACGCTGACAACGGCGCTCTTTATCCCCGCCTCCTCACCCGGGGAGACGTCCAGCGTCTCAGCCTCGTAACCACGGCGCTCTGCCCAGCGGAGGTACATCCTGAGCAGCATCTCCGCCCAGTCTTGAGATTCCGTACCCCCGGCCCCGGCGTGAATCGCCAGGATAGCGTTTCTGGCGTCATACTTACTACTGAAAGCCCTCTCCAGTTCTAGCTCATCAAGGTGCGAGGACACCCTATCCATCTCAGATTGAATATCCAGCCTGAGTGAAGTATCCTCCTCCTCCGCCAGGGAAATTAACTCAGCAATGTCAGCCAACTTTTTCTCCATCTCCCGCCATTGGTTTACCGCCTTTTTGTGCTCAGCCAGCTTTCGCATAATGCTCTGAGCTTTGGCCTGGTCTTGCCAGAAGTCTGGCCGGGCTGATTGTTTCTCTAAGCGGGCGATTTCCTTTTCCTTAGTGGCAAGGTCAAAGGTGCACCAGGGCCATAGAGACTCTAGCTTGTAACTCCCTTAACTTGTCCCTTAACTCCTGCATCTGTTCTACTCAAAAAGCCTTCTTTGGTAGCTTGCCTCGGCTACCTCGGTATCCTCTGGTGTTTTCAGGTTTCCTCCAGCGGCCAGGTGGGCAAGTCGGGTAGGCTCGGGTAGCCGATAGCCGCGGCAGCATTCTAAGACCCAGCGAATGGCACTTTGGAGGTCAATCTTATGACCTATGGAAACATAAATTGGCTTCACTCCGGGCTTGGTGCGTAGAGCTACACCTATGGTCTCACCGCAATCCACAACTTCAGCGTAGCTACCCGCCTCGTCACCGGGTATTTCATGTGTGCCGCATAGCCGCGATTTGGCGCAACCAATAGTCGGTGTGTTCAAAAAAAGCCCCAGGTGGCAGGCGAGCCCCATACGTCGGGGGTGGGCAATCCCCTGGCCATCAACCAGGATAAGGTCGGGGGTGGCAGTAAGTGTCTCACAGGCAGCCAGTATCAGTGGTGACTCCCGGAACGATAAGAGACCCGGGATGTACGGGAAGTCAAGCTCTCTTTGCACCACCTTCGTTTCCGCTACCCTGAATTCGGGATAGCTCAGGACAACCACCGCCCCTCTAGCCAGGCCATGGGCTTTCTCGGCTGATATATCGACACCGGCTATCAGGTGAGGAGCGTTAACTCCACCGCTCCTCGATACCTGACCGGCCAGCCTGCGCTGTATATCCAGAGCCTGAGTGGTACTGACCTGCCAGTCGTGTAGCTTCTCTACCTTCACATTCAGATTATAGCGGGTTGCGTCCTCTCTTAGCAACCATGTCCTGATAACCATTGACAGTAGGACATTTTATGGCGTATATTGTATTATAGTAAGATGGTCAAGATTAGACTACGACGAATGGGTGCTAGGAAGAGACCGACTTATCGGCTCGTGGTTGCTGACTCTAGGGCCCCGCGGGACGGGGCGTTCATTGCCGTCATTGGGCACTATAACCCTTTGACTGACCCGGAAACGGTAGTTGTCGATGAAGAAAAGGCGCTAAACTGGCTCAGGGAGGGAGCTCAGCCTACCGCCACTGCTGTTAGACTGCTATCCAAGGTAGGCGTTATGGAAAAGTTCAAGGAAACCAAGGAGCAAACATGAAAGAACTAGTGGAGTACATCGCCAGGTCAATCGTCAACTCGCCGGATGAGGTGGTGGTTAACGAGGAAAACGATGAACAGGGTATCAAACTTACATTACAGGTTGCCGATGAGGATAAGGGAAGAATTATTGGCAGGCAAGGGCGAATAGCTCAGGCGATGCGTACCTTGCTCCGAGTGAAAGCGGCCAAGCAAGGCACCAAGGTTACTCTTGAGATTCTCTAGGGTTATATAGTAGCACTCAAATACGAGGTTAATGACCTGTTAACCGTGGGAGCGACTTAGGGTCGGGGTTCCCCACAGAAATCCCCTCTATGAGCCGTCGTCCGGAATCAGCCATGAAATCGCCACCGCCGGAGTTCATCACTATTGGTAAGGTTCTAGCTCCTTTGGGTGTGAAGGGTAAATTAAGGGTAGAACTCACCACTGATTTTCCGGAACGCTTCGCCCCTCATTCAGCAGTTTATATCAAGCGCCAGCCGATGACTATTGACAGCACCGAGTGGCGTAAGGGGAAGGCGGTTATCAAGCTCCGCACCATTGACAGCGTGGAACAGGCGGAAAGGCTCCGCGGACAGCTCGTGGAGATACCCGGTAGCCAGCTTCATCCCTTGCCCGAAGGACAGTATTACCACTTTCAGCTTATCGGGCTGGAGGTATGGACAACCCAGGGGGAGTTGCTGGGGAATATCACTGAAATCCTGTCTGCGCAGAGCAATGACATCTATGTAGTCAGTGGCGCCGGGGGAGAGATTCTCATTCCTGCCATTGAGGACGTGGTAGAATCTATTGACCTTGGCCAGGGACGCATGCTCATTGAGCCGGTGGCAGGGCTTTTGGGCTTGAATCAGAAGACGGATAGTTAGCTTGGCCGCCTTCCCTCATCACCGCCTGGCTTATATCGGCGGTTGTTTTTTTCTCCTCTTTGCGCCCACTTTGAGACGGATTAAGGAGCGTTGCAGGGCTGCCTGAGCCCGTGCCAGGTCAGTGTCGGGAGCAGGCTGGCTGAGCCGTTCCTGAGCCCGGCGTTTTGCCTCTTCGGCGCGAGCCAGGTCAATTTCCTCGACCCTTTCCGCAGCGTCAGCCAGGACTATCACTCTGTCCGGCCGTACCTCAAGGAAGCCTCCAGAAACGACCAGGGAGAATTCCTCGCTTCCCTTCCGTACCCGCAGCTCGCCCGGCTCCAACATGGTCATCAGAGGAGCATGGTGGGGTAAGATTCCCAGTTGACCTTCAACGCCTGGAGCAACTACCAGGTCTACGTCCTCTGAGAAGGCCACTCGTTCTGCGGTAACTATATCAAGCTTGATGCTGGACATTAGCTGAACCTAAGTCTCCAGTTTTTGTGCTGCCTCTACAGCTTCCTCAATGGTACCCACCATGTAGAACGCCTGCTCAGGCAGTGCATCGTGCTTACCTTCCAGAATCTCCTTGAAGCCGCGCACCGTTTCGGCGATGGGTACGTACCTTCCCTGCCTGCCGGTGAAGACTTCGGTAACAAACATGGGCTGGGATAGGTACCTCTGTATTCTGCGGGCTCGAGCTACGCTAAGCTTGTCCTCCTCGCTGAGCTCTTCGATACCCAATATGGCAATTACATCCTGGAGGTCCTTATAGCGTTGCAGCACCCGCTGTACTTCCCGGGCTACCCGGTAGTGCTCCTCGCCGACAACAGCCGGGGTAAGTATCCGGGAGGTTGAGGCCAGAGGGTCAACGGCGGGATACAAGCCCTGCTCAGTCAATGACCTTTCCAGGGCGATGACGGCATCCAGGTGTCCAAAAGTGGTGACTACTCCTGGGTCAGTGTAATCGTCAGCCGGTACGTAGATAGCCTGGAAGGAGGTGATTGAGCCCTGCTTGGTAGAGGTAATCCTTTCCTCCAGCTCGCCCATCTCGGTTGCCAGGGTAGGCT
>CAZMZA010000134.1:0-3875 GCA_964570635.1 uncultured Dehalococcoidales bacterium | reverse complement strand
GTAGTGTATGGATAGCCTACCGATACGCTATCAATACCCTCCTCATAGGGTATCGAGATGCTATGCTGTTTAAGGTTGTAATTAATGACTTCCTTTACCAGGCCGTTATTCTTAATGCTCTTTAAGCACTTGGCGGCGGCGACGAGGAATTTCGGCGACTTCGCCTGCCGTTTAATAAAGTTCCTTACCCAGACATAGTTTTGCTCTGGATACCACTCAACCTTTGGCGACAGCGATTTAAGGAGCTCCGGCAGCTCCCCTTCAGTGAATTTTGTTTCAAAGGCCATAGTCGCCAGATTTATGTGATACACGCCAGCCTGATTACAGCGGCCGTTAGTCCAGAGATAAATAAAAAGGTATCTCTGGTCCTTTGACAGTCCGTGGAACCAGTCGTCGTCCCAGGTATCTGTTAAAAAGGCTCGCTCCGGCATGCTCATTCCTATTTAATGCATCTATATATCAGCTTCGTCCTCGCCGCCAACTTCCGCCTCCATTTCCTGCTGGTAGTGGCTGCACTCAACTTCATCGCAGGTATATGGGAAGTGGCACTCCAACATATGACCGTAAGGACAGAACATACAGGCCATCGGGTTCATCCCGCCGGCCTCGCATTCTCCGCGCTCAATCCGCCCGATACCGGTGGGAAAGCGCGAGTGCTTCTCTATTTCGGCAACCATCTTGCGGGACTCTTCGTCCAGCATCCTTCACTTCCTCTAACTATTTATCATTGGGGTTCGGCATGCCCTTTCCCTTTTCTGACCGCCCTTATTTTCTGGAAGCACTCCCAGGGTGTCTCGGTAATCTCAAGCTGCGACCGGTACCCGAGCTCCTTGCAGACTGCCTGCGGCTGCATCTTCCAGAAGTGAAAGCAAATACGAAACAAGGCATTGAAGTCGGGTACGTCTTCAGCAACCACGTCATCAGGTGTTTTTTCCTCCACCGGCTCAGGCAGCGGCGTTTCCTCCTCACCATGGTAGGAAGGCTCCTGCTCGGCTGCCCCGGCTTCGGCAAGCGTCTCCAGCGGGAAAAGGTCTTCGGGCGGCTCCTCCTCATCCACATGCGGCAGCAGTACTCGCTCCGGGGGTACCCTTCCCAGCTTCTGGATATCGGCCAGCTTGACCTCACTCCTGACATAGAGAATGTGGACCGTCTTCCTCTTAATTCCGGGTGGCGTTACCTCCATCGGCTCAAGCGAGAGTTGAAGGGGAATAAAGGAAATCCGGCCACATATCCTCTTGATTAGGTCGAGGCAGGAGTTAATGTTGACAATGGAGTAGAACGAGCTGGTGTCCAACTGCCACACCCCGAACCCGGGCACGTCGGGCAAAAGAAACAGGAGATTCATTACCCGCCGGCACTGGGGCTTTACGCCTCTCTCCGGGTCGCCCATAAACTGGGGGCATGTGTCCGGGTCACAGGTCATGTCCTTAAAGACCCATTCTTTGGTGGTATGACTGGCGATATCTCCGGTCTCGGTGTCAATCTTCCTGACGGATTTCTCGCCGTCGCCGCGGCAGACGAGACCCTGGGTAAAGGAGTAGCACTTTAAGAACTGCCGGGCGAACTCGCTCGGGCTTTCCGTGGGAAACATTATCGGCAGCTTGGTCGGCTTCTCCTCCAGGTATTTCTTAACTATCTCCGGTACTACGAAATAGTCGGTGGGACGCGGATACGGGTTCTTTTTCGGCTCCTCTATCTTTATACCGAGCCGAATTTTCCCGAGACGCGGCATTCGCCGAATCTCGCTAATACCTTTGATGGGGCTCATTATACTACCTCCTTGCGTACCAGCCGTGATTTTCAGCCAGGTGTTTTATACACTCGTCCTGAAGACTGGATTCCGTGGCTCCCGTCTGGCTGAATACGGCTACTTGTTCACCTTCATGCATCAGCAGCAGCAGGTGATCATCCGGATGCTCTAAGGTAAATCCCTGGCCGGCAAATTCACCTAAGCCTCTAACCTGAACCTCAGTCGCCATTGCGCACCTCCTATTGCGGCTCAAAGCCTTCTATAAACTTCCTCCGGTTCATCTAGTATCCTTATCTTTTGGGTAAATAGGTCACTTTTAAGGTCGTTCTGCACCATGCTCGTGGCATATCCACACCATTCGGTGTCTGCCCTTGGCAATATGCACATCCTTCATGAACTGGTTAGGAAAATGCTCTCGGTGTGTAGCACAATACCAATGGCCGTTGGTTTTGTTTTGGCAGGCGGCTTTAACCACGGCTTCCCCACAGCGACCGTCTGCCTGCCTGACGGCTATTACCTCTCCAACCTGACAAGCGCTAACTACTGGCATGGTTTTCACCTGTATCTATCTGAATCCTGAGCAGGGTTAACTCCAGATCAAGTCGGAGAACCCGGCTTTGCAACTCCGCCATTTCCTGACGGATATCCAGTTTCGCTTTCGGCTTCAGCTTTGGCTGCATTAGAGATTCCATTCCTGGTATTACCATTTGCTCATTCATTAACCCACCTCCAGAGGGAGTTCTTTTTGCTCGATGTAGGCGGTCTCGCCTTGCTTGAAGCCATTCTGTTCAAGAAGCTCGGTCATGCCCTGGGCCAGCGTGGCCCGGTTAGCGGCTCCTTGTGTGCCGTGAAAGAAGCCGCCGCACCAGCACCGGCACCTGGTTCCTTTAGCAGTGTGACACCGCTTATCGCAGCGCCTTACTTTGCCCATTTCTTACTCATCATCTCCTCCCTCATCACTTGTCCCTTTTGCCTTCGTCAATATGGCTTCGGCTTCTCTCAGTGCCGCACTGGTATCAAACAAACTTTCCTGGGCAGCAGCATGGGCTGCCTTGAGCGGGCTGAACTTCTGGTGCTTCTTGACGATGTCGGTCAGGTTGAGTGAGGCGTACTTCTGAGTCGTCTCTATGTCAGCGTGCCCCATTATCTCTTGGAGAGAGCGGAGGTCTCCGCCCTGAACGAGAAAGTTCTTGCCGAAGGCGTGCCGCAGGCGGTGAGGCCCCATCTTCGGTCCCTTGATGCCGGCCTTTTCAAGTGTCCGGCGGACTACGGCGTAGATGAGATGCCTAGTGATGGGACCTTTGTGACCGTGAAATACGTAGTCATCAGAACTAAGAGCGGCAACCTGTAGGAGAAGGCGCCTGGTTTCGTCGGAAACAGGAACCTCACGCCAGCCTACTTTGCCGCGAACGATTATAGTCTCGCTCTTGATGTTGTGCTTCAAGAGGGAGCACACCTCGCCAGCCCGCACTCCGTTGTCCATTATCAGGGTAATAATCGCCCTGTCGCGTGGGGTTTCCGCTGAGTGTAGAAGTCTCATCAGTTCGCCGACCTCTAGTGTCGGCATGAGGGTCTTGGGACGGCGTGGTGGCTGGACGGCATCCATGGGGTTGGGAAGCCGGCGGCGGCTGCTCATGAATTTGAAGAAGGTCTTGAGCGCCCGGTAGACGTCATATTTCGTCTCCGGACTTCCCTTGATGCTTGCAAGATAGCCCTCGACCGGCTCCGGCCGGCGCGGTAGGGTAGGGCAGTATCTGGCTAAGGGGAGCAGCCTATCCTTGTACCACCCTATGGTTGCGGGACTAAGATTTGCCGCAGTGCGGCTGGCAAGGAATTCGAAGAGTGCCTGTTCCGTCCTCATGGTCTGACCTCCGTGGGAGAAACATTAGGGAGGTTACCATGAGTTCCGGTGCCAAAGTAGTACCAGAAGTAAGATAACTTCCGGTAGGGAAGGGAACGTGCAAATAACTAAAGTTAGGGGTGGTCCGCAACCGCGTTCCTAACTTTAGCTGGTATAACTTTAGTATGGGTTTTTCATAACTTTTGGTAGGGATTAGTGTTGAGGGGACGAGTGATTGGCGACCCCGGGGGGATTTGAACCCCCGATCTCCACCGTGACAGGGTG